>NZ_BAABMO010000007.1:0-120063 GCF_054767435.1 Proteus sp. MB838 | reverse complement strand
AACCATAATACGTATAATTAACTAATAATAAAAAAATACTTTTTTTTAAAATTAATTTAAAAATCTTATCTATATCAAGGCGATAAAAAATGAATATCCTTGACGTTGCTATTTTTAAACTATCTTATAAGCAATTAAATAACCTATGTGCACTCAATAAAAGTATCATCTTAGCTATTTCTCTCAGTAATTTTGCTAATCCTTTTAAATAATCATTTCATCATCAATATTTTTAACACTACTAGTAGGGTAAATAAGTCGGTAATCAACCCCTGATAGCACAAAAATAATTCAGACCGATAAATAGGAGAACAGAACAGGGATCACCGCTCGATATAAAACCACCAAGTAGACAGATAGATAGATAGACAGATAGATAGACAGATAGATAGACAGATAGATAGACAGATAGATAGATAGGTCGATGTAGTCTAGTAACAGACCTGAATACAAAATGAGCGCTATGGATAATAGATAAGGATAAGGATAAGGATAAGGATAAGGAATAATAAAGGAATTTTTATCGAATGATATAAAAAGAAGTGGTGGGCGGTATTGGGCTCGAACCAACGACCTCCTCCTTGTAAGGGAGATGCTCTACCAACTGAGCTAACCGCCCGCTTAATTATTAAATGGTGGGTCGTGGGCGACTCGAACGCCCGACCAATTGATTAAAAGTCAACTGCTCTACCGACTGAGCTAACGACCCATTTAATAATTTTACGTAAAACTTGAGGTAGTATTGTGAATGGTGGGTCGTGGGCGACTCGAACGCCCGACCAATTGATTAAAAGTCAACTGCTCTACCGACTGAGCTAACGACCCGTCACAATGTTCACTACTCTTTGTTGTATATTTAGGAATGGTGGGTCGTGGGCGACTCGAACGCCCGACCAATTGATTAAAAGTCAACTGCTCTACCGACTGAGCTAACGACCCATACCTAACTGTGTGATATTGCGTAAAATAACCGGATGAAGTGGTGGGCGGTATTGGGCTCGAACCAACGACCTCCTCCTTGTAAGGGAGATGCTCTACCAACTGAGCTAACCGCCCACTTCATAATGACTAAATTCTCATTACCACGCTTTAATGTAATTGGTGGGCGGTATTGGGCTCGAACCAACGACCTCCTCCTTGTAAGGGAGATGCTCTACCAACTGAGCTAACCGCCCAATTACATTAAATAATACAACTATCACAACGAATAATAATGGTGGGCGGTATTGGGCTCGAACCAACGACCTCCTCCTTGTAAGGGAGATGCTCTACCAACTGAGCTAACCGCCCGTCGTGATGGGGTGCATTATAGGGATACTGCGCTATGAGTCAACGATTTTTATCGGTTTTTTATCGTAAAAATGATCGTTCGTTTTATTTTTAGTCAAGATGCTTTTTTTAGCACCATAACTGACACAGCAATTAACCAAAATAATCCGTTGTTGTTACTTCGTCAAACAAAAAATAACCTATTTGAAATTTTTCTGCAGGTTAAAAGCTTAATGCCATTGAGGAATTAGCATCCAGTGATAAAATAAAGCAACAATTTCGTTTTTTTGATAATCACGGTTACTTATCTTCTATTTTTGGCTCCTTATATAAGAAAGAATATAAGTAAAACGTACTAAGGCAATCTCAATGAGTAAAATAAAAACCCGTTTTGCACCAAGTCCTACAGGCTATCTACATGTTGGTGGTGCTCGTACTGCACTGTATTCCTGGTTATTTAGCCGTCACAACAAGGGTGAGTTTGTACTGCGTATTGAAGACACCGATTTAGAACGTTCTACTCAACCTGCCATTGATGCAATTATGGACGGTATGAATTGGTTAAATCTAAACTGGGATGAAGGTCCTTACTATCAAACCAAACGCTTTGATCGTTATAATCAAGTTATCGATCAAATGTTAGCAGCTGGTACTGCTTATCGTTGTTATTGTTCTAAAGAACGTTTAGAGAAACTACGTGAAGATCAAATGGCGAAAGGTGAGAAACCTCGCTACGATGGTTGTTGCCGTCACGGTGATCACAACCATACCCCAGATGAACCCCATGTAGTTCGTTTTTTAAATCCTCAAGAAGGATCTGTGATTTTTAATGACAAAATTCGTGGCCCGATTGAGTTTAGTAACCAAGAGCTTGATGACTTAATTATCCGCCGTACTGATGGTTCGCCTACCTATAATTTCTGTGTGGTGATTGATGACTGGGATATGGAAATTACACACGTTATTCGTGGTGAAGATCATATCAACAATACTCCTCGTCAGATCAATATATTAAAAGCACTTGGTGCTCCAGTACCTGAATATGCACACGTATCCATGATCTTAGGCGATGATGGTAAAAAATTATCTAAACGCTATAACGCAGTGAGTGTAATGCAATATCGTGATGACGGTTATTTACCAGAAGCGTTATTAAATTACTTAGTACGTTTAGGTTGGTCTCATGGCGACCAAGAGATCTTTAGCATCGATGAAATGATTAAAGATTTCACTTTAGAAGCTATTAGTAAATCAGCAAGTGCGTTTAATACTGACAAATTACTTTGGTTAAACCATCACTATATTAATACCTTACCTGCTGAACAAGTAGCCGTACACCTAGATTGGCATATCAAACAACAAAATATTGATACTAGTAATGGCCCATCACTGGTTGAATTGATTAAATTACTCGGCGAGCGTTGCAAAACATTAAAAGAGATGGCGGAAAGTTGTCACTACTTTTATGTTGACTTTGATAGTTTCGAAGAAACCGCGGCGAAAAAACACTTACGTCCTGTCGCTCGTCAACCATTAGAAGTAGTTCGTGATAAATTATCAGCAATTACTGATTGGACAGCGGAAAATGTACATAAAGCAATCCAAGAAACCGCTGAAGAATTAGAAGTTGGTATGGGTAAAGTCGGTATGCCTCTACGTGTTGCTGTCACAGGTGCGGGTCAATCTCCTGCACTAGATGTTACTGTTCATGCTATTGGTAAAGCTCGTAGCATCGCTCGTATTAATAAAGCATTAGATTTTATTACTGACAGAGAAAATCAAGCTTAATTGAGCTGATTATCTTATTTCACAACGAAGAGTCGTCACTTATTTTTAAGCGGCGACTCTTTTTTTGTATTCTTTTTCATCAATCAATAAATAATGTGAGATTAAGTGATTGACAGCATTGTGCTTGTTGCCTATTATCAAGCCCGTTCCAGTATGTTGGGGCTATAGCTCAGCTGGGAGAGCGCTTGCATGGCATGCAAGAGGTCAGCGGTTCGATCCCGCTTAGCTCCACCAATATACTTTTGAACAATCCATTATGTGGGGTTATAGCTCAGTTGGGAGAGCGCTTGCATGGCATGCAAGAGGTCAGCGGTTCGATCCCGCTTAGCTCCACCAGAATCTTAAGATCCTGAAGAGAAATCTTCAGGATTTTTTATTTTCACCAATGTATTCACTTAATTAGTGATTCACACTACCCGCAAAGATAAAACTACTGCGCAGTATATCCCCCATCTACCGCATAAAAAGCGCCTGTTGAAAAACTACTCTCATCTGAAAGTAAAAAAGCCACCATATTAGCCACTTCTTTTCGCGTTGCCATTCTCTTCATCGGATGTGTTGATGCCATCCATTGACGAACTTCATCCGGTAACTGTTGCATTCGCGGTGTGTCTACATACCCAGGCCCTATTGCATTCACACGTATACCTTGCTGTGCAAATTCCAAGGCAGCTGAACGGGTGATCCCTAACACAGCATGTTTGGCTGCAGTATAAGCAGAAATTCCGGCAATACCGACAATACCATTTGTCGAAGATAAATTAACGATACTCCCTCCACCACTTCTTAGTAAGGCCGGAATACCATATTTCAATCCGTAAAATACGCCGTTAATATCGGTATCCATAACCGCTTTCCAATCATCAATATTATAATCAACAATCGATGTATTATGCGGACCTGTAATACCTGCATTATTCACTAATCCATGTAATGCGCCTGTTTGTGCTAATATTGTTTCAAACATGCTTTTAACTTGCTCAGGTGATGTCATATCTGCTTGTAATGCTATGACTTTTTCACCTGTAGGATCGATTGTGTAAGCGGTTTTTTTAACCTGTTCTAATTGTCGTCCACTTATAAAGACTGTTGCACCCGCTTGATATAATCGTTGGGCAACGCCTTCCCCTACTCCTGTTGCAGCCCCAGTCACTAACACCGTTTTGCCTTCAAAATAACTCATATTCACCTCAGTTCACTTAGTTTAAGTAATTAACTTTAGTTAATCATATTGAATAGGATATTTGATTAACTAAAGTTAATCAATATAAATTTTCTTCAGCTAAAATGAGCTGTTATTATTAACTTCAATTAATTTGATAGAAAAATGTAGGTACTAATGGAGCAACTTGAGCTAGAAAACGCCCTATCGCTTTTACAGTGTACTCTGGTTGCACAACGCACCCGTTATACACCAGAGCAAGTAACTTGGGGACAATATGATATTTTAGAATTATTGCGTTTACGCGGTGATTTAACGCCCTCTCAACTTTGTGAAATTTTAGCTATCTCACGCCAAAATTTATCTAAGTTTATGCGAGGATTAAAATCATTAGGTTTTATTGCTCAGGATCGTTCTAAGAAAGATAAACGTGAATTAATTACGCATTTAACAGATGAAGGTAAAGCTTTTTTAGCAAGAGCCGCTTTAGGCCGAAAACAGAACGCACAGAAGCTACAAGCGCAATTAACACCTGCAGAACAAGCTATGTTTATTGAATTGAGTCATAAAGTTATTAACGCACTAATAGCGGATAAGTTACCTACAGAGCCTGATTAACGCGACTGCTTTAATGGTTTTAGTAACCCTTCTAAGCCATCAATTTTAATTGCTAGGGTCATTTCCATTAGTTGCCCTAGCTTTCCTTCAGGGAAGGTGCCTTTCTTGGCAAACCACAATAAATACTCTTCAGGCAAATCCACCAGCATTCGCCCTTTATATTTACCAAATGGCATTTGTGTGTTGGCTATATCAATAAGATGCTGTTTTTCTAGCATGATCTCTATCGCTTTATCGAGAAGGAATGATAAGGATTATAAGGTAATTTAACGATAAAAAAAGCAGTACCGACGGGTACTGCTTGATTTATGTTACATGATAACTAAGTTATCCATCTTACATTGTTATTTATTTCACATGCTATCTGTCTTATCTCAATGATTAAACAAACAGGCCTGTGATAGCAGCAGATAAGAAGCTAACTAGCGTAGAACCAAATAGTAATTTAAGACCAAAACGAGAAACCACATTACCTTGCATTTCGTTCAGACCTTTAATAGCCCCTGCAACAATACCGATAGAAGAGAAGTTAGCAAATGAGACTAAGAAGACAGATAAGATCCCAACAGAGCGTGGTGTTAATTCAGCAGCCAGATCTTGCAAGCTTCCCATCGCGACGAATTCATTAGAGACTAATTTAGTTGCCATCACACTACCTACACGTAATGCATCTTGCTCAGGCACACCAATCACCCATGCTAATGGATAGAAAACATAACCTAAGCAATCTTGGAAACTAATACCGAAAATCATACTAAAGATAGCGTTTACCGCAGCAATTAATGCGATAAAACCAATCAACATTGCCGCAACGATTAAAGCAACTTTGAAACCAGCTAAGATATATTCACCTAACATTTCGAAGAAGCTTTGACCTTCATGCAGATTCCCCATCTGGATATCTTCTTCATTTTCAACAGAATATGGGTTAATCACTGATAGGATAACGAAAGTACTGAACATATTCAGAACCAGTGCAGCAACAACGTATTTAGGATCAAGCATAGTCATATAAGCACCAACAATTGACATTGATACCGTAGACATCGCTGTCGCCGCCATAGTGTACATACGGCGCTGAGACATTTTGCCCAATACATCTTTATAAGCGATAAAGTTCTCAGATTGGCCAAGTACTAAGGAGCTAACCGCATTAAACGATTCTAGTTTCCCCATACCGTTCACTTTGGACAGCACCGTACCGATAATGCGGATCACGAAAGGCAATACTTTGATATGTTGCAAAATACCAATTAATGCAGAAATAAAGATGATAGGACATAATACATTCAAGAAGAAGAATGCTAGACCACCTTTCATCATACCACCGAAGACAAACTCAGTACCTTGTGCGGCATAACCTAATAAGTGATCAAATAGCCCAGCGAAACCACGGACAAAGCCTTCACCAATATCAGAATTGAGGAAGAACCATGCCAATGCGATTTCAATAATTAATAACTGCACAATATAACGCAGACGGATCCCTTTGCGGTTATTACTTGCAATAAATGCTAATGCACCAATAACTGCGAGAGCCAAAACAAAGTGAATGATAGAAGACATGCATGCTCCAAAAATAAAAATAAATCTTGGAGAGCATTTTATGTAACGCGTAACATTACGATGTGATTATTGTCACAATACAGTGAAACCATATACACACTATTTATTAAATAAGATAGGTTGATCACACTTTAGGAGTAACTTAAGTAACACGAAATGTGAATTTAGCTTAAGTTAAAGATGCTACTGAGAACTGCTCTCAATAGCATCTAAGTTTATTGTAAACGATTATTTAGATTGATCAAGCAAGCGGATCATTTCGTCTTCATCAATAACAGTAATACCTAATTCATTTGCTTTGGCTAATTTAGAACCCGCCGCTTCACCAGCAATGACCATATCTGTCTTTTTCGAAACGCTACCACTCACTTTTGCACCAAGTGCAACTAATCTATCTTTTGCTTCATCTCGCGTTAATTGAGAAAGAGAGCCTGTCAGCACGACTGTTTTACCAGCAAAAGGATTATCACCTGCTTCATGAGTAGCCACAACCGGTGCCGGCCAAGTAATGCCAATGTCATTAACAAGTTGATCAATCACATTTTTATTATGTTCTTCTTGGAAAAAATTAACCACATGCTTTGCAACAATATCACCCACATCAGGAACTGCCTTTAAGGCTTCAATATTTGCTTCACGTAATGCCTCTAATGAAACAAAATGAGCAGTTAATCCATTGGCCGTTGCTTCTCCTACTTCACGAATACCAAGGGCATAGATAAAACGGGCAAAAGTGGTTGATTTTGCTTTTTCTAATGCATTAAGCAGTTTTTTGGCTGATTTCTCCCCCATACGTTCTAAACCAGATAAGATCTTTTCATCTAAACGGAATAAATCAGCCGGTGTTTTGACATACTCTTTTTCAACCAATTGGTCGATAATTTTATCTCCCATGCCGTCAACATCCATCGCACGACGAGAAACGAAATGTTTAAGCGCCTCTTTACGTTGCGCTGCACAAATTAATCCCCCCGTGCAGCGGGCAACAGCCTCACCTTCTATACGCTCAATATCAGATTGACAAATAGGGCATTGGGTTGGAAAAACAATTTCTTGTGCATTCTCAGGGCGTTTTTCTTCAATCACACTCACAACCTGAGGAATAACATCGCCTGCACGGCGAATAACCACCGTATCACCAATACGTAATCCTAAACGTTCAATTTCATCAGCATTATGAAGTGTGGCATTACTGACTATTACCCCTGCCACTTGTACGGGATCTAAACGAGCGACAGGTGTAATCGCCCCTGTACGCCCCACTTGAAATTCAACATCTTTAATCACCGTCATCTGCTCTTGGGCTTGGAATTTGTAAGCAATCGCCCAACGGGGAGCACGAGACACAAATCCCAACTCTTCTTGTAGAGCTATATCATCTACTTTGATAACCACACCATCAATATCAAAGCCTAGATTAGGGCGAATTTCTGCTACATGATGGTAAAAATCAAGTACAGCTTTAGTTCCGGTACATAATTTAATAGCATCACTAACAGGTAATCCCCATTTTTTAAATTGCTGTAAACGTGCATAATGGCTTGTCGGTAATTCACCGCCTTCAAGCACGCCAACACCATAACAGAAGAAAGTCAAAGGGCGCTTGGCTGTAATACGAGGATCTAACTGACGTAATGAACCCGCTGCTGCATTACGAGGATTAGCAAATACTTTTCCTCCCGTGCGTCGAGCTTCTTCATTTAAATGCTCAAACCCTTTTTCAGTCATAAAGACTTCTCCACGAATTTCAATTCGTGCAGGGATATTATCGCCATATAAACGCAAAGGAATGGCTTTAATGGTTCTGACATTCTCAGTAATATTTTCTCCAGTGGTACCATCACCACGGGTTGCAGCTTGTACTAAGCGACCATTTTCATACAGTAGACTTACCGCAAGTCCATCTAATTTTAATTCACAACAAAAAGTGATCTCTTCATTATTTTTCAGACGTTCACGTAAACGTTTATCAAATGCTAAATAGGTTGTTTCATCAAAAGCATTATCTAAAGAGAGCATTGGAATTTCATGCCTAACTTGCTCAAAAGCCGTTAAAGGTAATGCCCCTACCCGTTGAGTAGGAGAATCTGGGGTAATGAGTTCAGGATGTTCGGCTTCTAATGCTTTTAGCTTATTCATTAAGCGATCGTATTCAGCATCAGGAATTTCAGGTGCGTCCATGACATGATAGAGATATTCATGGTGACGTAGTGTAACGCGAAGTTCATCAATTTGTTGTTGAATATTTTGATTCATGAGGTATCACCAAAGAAAGAAAAGCCCCCGCAAGCGGGGGCTGAGGTTGTTGGCAATGTGAGAAAAACCAAGTTTCCCCACTTTGTATTATCAGCCGAAAATCAAGTCATTAATTTTCCTGATTTCTTTAAATCTATCCAACCTAGCACCGCAAGCGAGCTTTTGATAAAAAGACTATTGATGTAAATCTAGTGTTCTACGAATTCTAGATTTATAAAGTTCAATTTTTTGTGGTGTTAACAGTTTGCGCTCTTCATCAAGCACAACACCGCCCACATTAGAGGCAATACGCTGAGCTGCTTGCAACATCAATTTAAAGTTTTGATTAGCATCACCATAAGATGGCACCATCATAAACATGGATACGCCAGGCGTGGTTAATTCAGCCATCGTATCAATATTGAAAGTACCCGGTTTTACCATATTGGCAAGACTAAACAATACAGGGCCATTACCCGTCGGGTTAAGATGTCGATGGAAAATATTCATCGCACCAAACTGGAAACCCGCTTGAATAATGCTCTGCATTAACACCTCACCGTCAAGCATTTGACCATGATGAGCGCTGACATTTAATACTAATACCAGCTCTTCCTCTGCTTTTGGCTCTTCTGATCCAGATAAAGCTTGCTCAGCTTGTTTCACATCAGATGAGGTTTCAGCATCCAATGGCCTATCTGTATCAGTGGTATGTATTTCATCACTAGCAACAGAGTTCGACGATTCTGGTATCGGCTCTACATCGGCAAGTTTTGTCTCACTAATATCACCTTCTTTTACATCAGCATGGTTTACCTCTACCTCGGGTATCGGTTGTTTTTGCTGAGGCGCAGAGTCATTATTTTGTTCAATAACATCAAAAACACCAAGACTAGGCTCTCGTTGTAATGAAGTATCGTTAGAATGTCCCTGTGCTGGTGTTCCAGACATAAGTGGATCTTTATCTGCAACTGAGGATTGTGGCGCAAGTGTTGGCTCCGATTTAACCGGTGGCACACTTTGAGCCTCCTGCGTTGAAGTTAAAGACGACATCTGATGATTTGCCTCAGTATACTGGGGTTCATCATCGTTCTCATCTGACTGATAATTCTGTTTCTGACGTTTTACTGGGCGATTACGGAAAAGCTTAGAACGCTCTTTTCGACCAATCCATAAGCCGTGTAATAACAAAGCTATGATTAAAATCGCACCAACAACGATTAATATCAGACGCAAATTTTGCTGCATCATTTCTATCTCTGTTGTCTTGAGGTTTAATAGCCACAATGGCGAATATTACTTTTACTAAGAGTATTTGCCAATGCTTATAAGTGCAAGCCAATACTTAATTTTCTTGTCACAAAGATACACTCTTCAATACCTTATGCGCATTTTTTAGACAATTTATCACTAGTAAGGCTGATTATCTCTCTATATGATACTAGCTTGCCCTTATAGGAGAGAATAGGAAGTATGACAAATTTGACAGAATCGACCAAAAATTTAAATGGATTTCACTATTTTGCACTTGGGTGGCGATTAATTACTCGCCCGGGTCTAAAACGTTTTGTTATTTTACCCTTACTTGCCAATATTAT
This sequence comes from Proteus sp. MB838, assembly GCF_054767435.1. Lineage (NCBI taxonomy): Bacteria > Pseudomonadati > Pseudomonadota > Gammaproteobacteria > Enterobacterales > Morganellaceae > Proteus > Proteus sp. MB838. The sequence goes on along the minus strand of NZ_BAABMO010000007.1, from coordinate 109,827 downwards.
TATTCTCGGTAGTGCCTTTTGGTGGTTATATGGCCAGATTGGTGAAATGGTCAATTGGATGATGGAAAAAGTCCCTGATTGGCTACAGTGGTTAAGCTATGTTATCTGGCCACTGTCAGTTATTTTTATTTTGCTGGTCTTTACCTATTTCTTTAGCACCATAGCCAATATTATCGCTTCGCCTTTTAATGGATTATTAGCGGAAAAATTAGAAGGCCAAATAACGGGTATTAATCCTCCGGATACCGGCTTATTAGGTATTACAAAAGATATTCCACGTATTTTAAAACGAGAAATCATCAAGGTCGTTTATTATTTGCCAAGAGCCATTGTATTGTTATTGCTCTATTTTGTTCCCGTTGTTGGACAAACTATCGCCCCAATTCTTTGGTTTATATTTGGTGCTTGGATGATGGCAATCCAATATAACGACTTTCCATTCGATAACCATAAAGTCTCTTTCGCCAATATGAAATCAACGCTGAAAAAAGACAAATGGAACAATTTACAATTTGGTATGGTAATTAATATCTTCACTATAATCCCAATCTTAAACCTAGTCATTATGCCGGTTGCAATTTGTGGTGCCACTGCCATGTGGTGTGATCGATATCGTCATCAACATGTACAAGCAGGCCAGTGGTAATACCACTGGTTTCATTGTGATTAGAATCTTTTGGAATAAAAAGTAAAAAAAGTTATAAGGATATTCATAAAGCTTATTTCCATCTTTTGCTTGATGGCGTATGGTAATTTCATCTGACCTTATAAAAAATCATGTACCGAGGATAAAAATGAGCAAAATTTTCGAAGATAACTCGCAAACTATTGGCCATACCCCCCTAGTTCGTTTAAAACATTTCGGTAATGGCAATATCTTAGCTAAAGTAGAATCTCGTAATCCAAGCTTTAGTGTAAAATGCCGTATCGGTGCAAATATGATTTGGGATGCAGAAAAAAAAGGTATCCTGAAACCCGGCGTAGAGCTAGTTGAGCCAACCAGTGGTAATACTGGGATTGCCTTGGCTTATGTAGCTGCTGCACGTGGCTATAAGCTGACACTGACTATGCCTGATACCATGAGTATTGAGCGCCGTAAATTATTAAAAGCATTAGGTGCTAACCTTGTGTTAACTGAGGGCGCTAAAGGTATGAAGGGAGCGATTGATAAAGCGAACGAAATTCGTGATAGCGATCCTAGCCGTTACCTTCTACTACAACAATTTAGTAATCCAGCAAACCCAGAAATTCATGAGAAAACCACAGGCCCTGAAATTTGGAATGACACTGATGGCAAAGTTGATGTAGTTATCGCAGGTGTCGGAACGGGTGGTACCATCACGGGTATTGGTCACTATTTGAAAAATACTCAAGGTAAAGCTGTCACCATGGTTGCGGTAGAACCTAAAGATTCTCCTGTTATTAGCCAAGCATTAGCAGGTGAAGAAATTAAGCCTGGTCCACATAAAATCCAAGGTATTGGTGCAGGTTTTATCCCTGAAAACTTAGAGTTATCACTATTAGATCGCGTGATCCAAATTACTAACGAAGAAGCATTTGAAACAGCTCGTGACGTTATGACCAAAGAAGGTATTTTAGCGGGTATTTCATCCGGTGCGGCAATTGCGGCTGCAGTGAAATTAGCTAAAGAGCCAGAATTTGCTAATAAGGAAATCGTAGTGATTTTACCTTCTTCAGGTGAACGTTATCTCAGCACCCCACTTTTTGCTGATATCTCTGACAGCTAAATCGCGTCACCTAAAATGTAAAATATTTATTAAAAAAGCACCTTCAGGGTGCTTTTTTTGTGGTAGAGATCAAACTTTGTTATCCAGATAGGTGATTTATTCTGTCGAGTTTAGTATTTAATCAAGTAATTATTTCGAAGGTCGAAATTAATCAGAAAATAGGCAAGTGATAAAAACAGCACTGCTTTCAATTTCTGGGGACTATTTTTATCGGATAACGTAACATGGCTTATATTATCTGATATTGCTACGCAAAGCAGGACAATTTCATCTACACTTACTAAGTCCTGACTTAATGTGAATAATTGAGTTATAAAAGGAAAAAATCCTATGTACCAGCAAGAAGTTACTATTACAGCACCAAACGGCTTACATACTCGTCCTGCAGCACAGTTAGTAAAAGAGGCTAAAACTTTCTCTTCTGATATTAGTCTTATTTCTGGTGGTAAATCAGCCAGCGCGAAGAGCTTATTCAAATTACAAACTTTAGGATTAACCCAAGGTACTGTAGTCACTATTTCTGCTGAAGGCGAAGATGAAAAACAAGCAGTAGAACATTTAGTTAAGTTAATGGCTGAGTTAGAGTAATCCAGTTACCTTTCGCTATTCATTAACGTCCTATTTTCCCCTGAAAATCGCTCAGGGGAATTTATAACTCGATGATTTTAAAACAGCAGTGTCTCTTGATCCTATTTTTTTAAAATTATCACCAGCAAGTCGTAGGATAAATTATGATTTCAGGAATTTTAGCTTCACCGGGTATCGCATTTGGTCAAGCTCTTCTACTTAAAGAAGAACCTATTATTATTAGCCAACGTAAAATCCAAAGTGACGAAGTTGACACCCAAATCGAACGTTTTAAAGATGGTCGTAATAAATCAGCGCAACAACTAGAAATCATTAAAGCCCGTGCTGAAAAAAATCTTGGTGCCGATAAAGCTGAGATTTTTGAAGGCCATATTATGTTATTAGAAGATGAGGAACTCGAACAAGAGATCATATCCCTCATCAAAAGTGACAAGAAAACCGCAGAAGCAGCGGTTCAATCTGTTATTGAAGATCAGGCAACCGCATTAGAAGCCTTAGATGATGAGTACTTAAAAGAGCGTGCGGCTGACGTTCGTGATATTGGTAAGCGCTTAATGCGTAATATCTTAGAGATGCCAATTATCGATTTAAGTGCTATTTCTGAAAAAGTGATTTTAGTTGCTACAGATTTAACGCCATCAGAAACAGCGCAGCTTAGCTTAGACAATGTGTTAGGCTTTATCACTGACTTAGGGGGCAGAACATCGCACACCTCTATCATGGCACGCTCTTTAGAGATCCCAGCGATTGTTGGCACATCTAATGCAACAGAAACCATTAAAAAAGAAGATTATCTGGTTCTTGATGCGATTAACAATAAAATCATTATTAATCCTTCTGATGAAGAGCTCGAAGCATTAAAGGCTATCAAAGAAGAGTACCTACATGAAAAAGAAGAGCTGGCAAAACTAAAAGATTTACCAGCAATTACCCTTGATGGGCATCAAGTTGAAGTTTGCGCTAATATAGGTACTGTACGTGATGTCGCAGGTGCTGAGCGTAATGGTGCGGAAGGTGTTGGACTCTATCGTACTGAATTCCTATTTATGGATAGAGATTCCTTACCAACAGAAGAAGAGCAATTCCAAGCTTATAAAGCAGTGGCTGAAGCGGTAGGCAGTCCTGCGGTCATTATCCGTACTATGGATATTGGTGGCGATAAAGACTTACCTTACATGAATTTACCGAAAGAAGAGAATCCATTCTTAGGTTGGCGCGCAATTCGTATTTGTCTTGACCGCAAAGAGATCCTTCATCCACAATTACGTGCTATCTTAAGAGCGTCTGCTTTTGGTAAACTACGTATTATGTTTCCAATGATTATCTCTGTTGAAGAGATCCGAGCATTGAAAGCGGAACTTGAAATACTGAAAAGCCAGCTTCGTGAAGAAAATAAGCCTTTTGATGAATCTATCGAAGTCGGTGTTATGGTTGAAACGCCAGCAGCGGCTGTTATGGCTCGCCATATGGCAAAAGAAGTTGACTTTTTCAGTATTGGGACTAACGATCTAACACAATATACTCTGGCTGTAGACCGTGGAAATGAGCTGATATCTCATCTATATAATCCAATGTCACCTGCTGTACTTAATCTGATTAAACAGGTGATTGATGCATCACACGCTGAAGGTAAATGGACTGGAATGTGTGGTGAGCTTGCCGGGGATGAACGGGCAACAATGTTGCTTCTGGGCATGGGATTAGATGAGTTTAGTATGAGTGCTATATCAATTCCTCGCATCAAAAAAATTATTCGTAACGCCAATTTTGATGATGCAAAAGCACTGGCAGAGCAAGCACTTGCTCAGCCGACTGCAAAGGAATTAATGGACTTAGTAGAAACTTTTACTAAAGAAAAAACACTGTGCTAATAACGTTAGCCAGAGCCCGGTCCCAACTAAAATAATTAGGAGAAGATTCATGGGTCTGTTTGATAAATTAAAATCACTGGTTTCAGAGGAAAAGAAAGGCAGTGGCACGATTGATATTGTTGCACCACTTTCTGGTGAAATCGTCAATATCGAAGATGTTCCTGATGTTGTTTTCGCTGAAAAAATTGTAGGTGACGGTATTGCTATCAAACCTGCTGGTCATAAAATTGTTGCACCAGTTGATGGTACTATCGGTAAAATTTTCGAGACTAACCATGCTTTCTCTATTGAGTCTGACAACGGTATCGAATTATTTGTCCACTTCGGTATCGACACAGTTGAACTAAAAGGTGAAGGATTTAAACGTATCGCTGAAGAAGGTCAACAAGTTAAAGTCGGTGATACTGTTTTAGAATTTGATTTAGCTGTTTTAGAAGAAAAAGCAAAATCGGTATTAACACCGGTTGTGATTTCTAATATGGATGAAATCCAAGGTTTAACTAAAATGACAGGCCCAGTAACTGTTGGTGAAACCGTTGTAATGCAGATCAAAAAATAATTTTTAATCTGTTCTCACTTTTAAACCGCCACATTTCCTCTGTGGCGGTTTTTATATGCAAGCGAATGAGCTTTAACGAGGGCAGAAAACTCAACCAAACACCCCAGTTGATAAATAGCGATCGCCTCTATCACAAATAATCGCCACAATCACAGCCCCTGGGTTCTCTTTAGCAACGCGTATTGCACCAGCTACGGCTCCCCCAGAACTAACGCCACAGAATATACCTTCTTTACTCGCTAATAGGCGCATGGTTTGTTCTGCTTCTGTTTGGAACATATCTATAACACTATCAACCAACTCTTTTCGAAAAATACCGGGTAAATAGGCTGGAGACCAACGACGAATACCCGGAATTTGACTTTTTTCTTCCGGTTGTAAACCGACAATTTTTACTGTGTCCGATTGTGTTTTTAGGTAACTCCCCACCCCAGTTATCGTACCTGTTGTTCCCATGCTAGAAACAAAATGGGTAATACGCCCTTGAGTCTGTTGCCAAATTTCAGGGCCAGTTGAAGTAAAATGCGCTCGAGGGTTATCGGGGTTATTAAACTGATCTAATACCTTGCCTTCACCTTTACGCTCCATTTCTTGCGCTAAATCTCTCGCCCCTTCCATACCAATTTCGCGGCTAACCAAAATAAGCTCGGCGCCATACGCTTGCATGGATGCTTGACGCTCTTTACTCATATTTTCTGGCATTAATAATTTTAGTCGATAACCTTTTACTGCCGCTATCATCGCTAAAGCAATCCCTGTATTACCACTGGTTGCCTCAATTAATGTATCGCCAGGTTTAATTTCACCGCGTAATTCAGCTTGCTCAATCATCGATAACGCGGCTCTATCTTTCACAGAACCCGCCGGATTATTGCCTTCAAGCTTAACCCATATTTCTGCATCTAATCCTTGTGAAAGTCGTTGTAATTTGACCAATGGTGTATTACCAATAAATTGTTCTAAGCCTGCCACAATAAATCCCTGATCATTTATTTGTTTGTATTAATGAAGAAATCATATTTAACTTATTAACGCAATAAAATTAACATTTTTTAATAGATTTTATTCTTTTTCGTGTTATAGCCTGTATAGTTAGTTTTACTCAATAGCCAAAATACCCATGCAAAAAAATCTGCATGGGCAGTCATTAACTGTAATAAAAGAATAATGCTATTTTTTTAAGCTGTGTATGCCAGTGAAACTGTTGTTAAGGGACGATCTTGTGCATATAACCGCGCTTTTGCACCGCCCATATAGTAAATATCACCTTTATGGGGTATTGATGTCATATCATTCCATACTGCGCTAATTGGCGTATTTCCCCACTCAATAGGCTGTAAAACCAATTGCCAATAGTGTCCTTTAGGAGTCACTTCTATTACTTTGACGGGAAGTTTACATAAGCTATCACTATGCGGGCTAAGTGAAATTTCCCAAGGACGCAAAAAAACATCAACTTTGCCTTGATAGAGCGGCGTAACCGATAAAGGTAAGTGATAGCCAGCAATTTGTAATTGCGCACCATTAATTTCACCTTGGAGATGATTAACATCTCCGAGAAATTCTAAAACAAAGCGACTTTCAGGCGTATGCCAAACTTGTTGCGGTGTACCCACTTGTTCGATTTTGCCATTTCCCATAATAACGATGCGATCAGCGACTTCCATTGCTTCTTGTTGATCATGGGTGACAAAAACACTGGTAAATTTAAGCTCACTATGTAATTCCCGTAACCAACTGCGTAATTCAGTTCTCACTTTGGCATCTAACGCACCGAAAGGCTCATCGAGTAATAAAATTTGCGGCTCTACAGCCAATGCTCTCGCTAAAGCTACGCGCTGTTTTTGCCCTCCTGAAAGTTGTGCAGGATAACGCTGTGCTAAATGAGGCAGTTGGATCATCTCTAATAATTGCGTGACTTTTTTATCAATCGCGGCTTTGTTAGGACGTTCGCGACGTGGTAATACGCTTAAGCCAAAGGCAATATTTTCAAATACCGTCATATGGCGAAACAGTGCATAGTGTTGGAAAACAAACCCAACTTTGCGCTCGCGGGCATGTAAACGACTGACATCTTGCCCTGCAAAACAGATTTTACCTTCCGTTTGATGCTCAAGTCCTGCAATGATACGTAATAGAGTAGTTTTACCTGAGCCTGATGGCCCCAATAGCGCCATCATCTCACCGGAATTGACCGTTAAATTCACGTCATGCAACACTTCAGTGCGATCAAAATATTTTGTGACATGATTAATTTCAATACTCATATTTTGCCCCTGTTTTGCGTTATTGCTGACGTTCTAAATGCCATTGCAACGCACTTTTAACCATTAATGTAATAATTGCCATCATGGCAAGTAATGCTGCTGCCGTAAAAGCCCCCACAGTGTTGTAGTCTTGGTGCAAAAGTTCGACCTGTAAAGGCAGTGAATAGGTTTCACCACGAATAGCCCCCGAGACAACAGAGACGGCACCAAATTCCCCTATAGCACGTGCATTTGTTAAAACCACACCGTAGAGCAATGCCCAACGAATATTAGGTAATGTCACTCGCCAAAACATTTTCCAACTACTGGCACCTAATAACACAGCAGCTTCATCCTCTTGGCTTCCTTGGCTCATCATCACTGGGACAAGCTCTCTCACGACAAAAGGACAAGTGACAAATACCGTCACTAATACCATACCGGGCCAAGAGAACATTAACTGAATATCGAATTGTTCCAACCACTGCCCTGCCCAACCATTGCTACCATAAAAAAGTAGATAGAGCAGTCCCGCAACGACAGGGGATACCGCAAATGGGATATCAATCAGCGTCATTAACCACTGACGCCCCGGAAAACGAAAACGCGTAACAAGCCATGCCATACTAATACCAAACAACATATTTATCGGTACAGTAATTAAAGCGATAAGTAGCGTAAGCCAAACAGCATGTAACATATCGCTATCTAGCAAGTTGTCGGTAAATATTTCTATGCCTTTTGAAAACGCAGTCATAAAGATCCACGCAATAGGCACCACTAAAAATAAAATGGATAACACAACGCCTGTAAGGATCAATCCCCATTTTACCCAATCAATTTGGCGACGATAAAGAGAGCGTTGTTGCGCTATATCCGACATTAGCGCCCCCTTAATCGCTTGCCAAAGCGGCTTTGTAATCCATTAATTGAAAACAGTAAGACTAATGAAACCAATAAAATAACAGAAGCGACCGCGCTGGCTGCAGGATAATCAAACTCCTGTAATCGAATAAATATCATCAAAGAAACCACTTCGGTCTGCCATGCAATATTGCCAGCAATAAAAATAACAGCACCAAATTCCCCTAAACTACGCGTAAAAGAGAGCGCAGTACCGGCTAATAACGCCGGAGACAATTCAGGTAACACAACTTTACGGAACGTTTGCCAACGGTTTGCCCCTAATGTTTCAGCCGCTTCTTCATATTCAGGGCCTAACTCTTCTAAAACAGGTTGCACCGTTCTGACCACAAACGGCAAACTAGTAAAAGACATCGCCACAGCAATACCAATCCATGTATTGATCACCTTGATATCAAACGTATCTAACACCAAGCCATACCATCCTTGTGTAGAAAACAACGTTGCTAAGGTCAATCCCGCTACCGCTGTAGGTAAGGCAAAAGGTAAATCCATTAATCCATCAAGAAATTTTCTGCCGGGGAAACGATAGCGCGTAATGATCCACGCTAATAACATGCCAAAAATAGCATTAAAAATACTTGCAACACCGGCTGACAACAAAGTGACTTTATACGCTGCCACAATTTGAGGGTGGGTTATCACCGCCCAATATTGTGCCCAACTCATTTCAGATAACTGCACAACCAGCGCACTCATAGGTAGTAATAAGATCAAACAAGTATAAAAAAGCGTACTACCTAAACTAAGCCCAAATCCGGGTAATACTCGCTTGCTGGCTGTGGCAAACATTATTGGCGTCCTTCTAATAATAATTTATCTAGCGTGCCATCTGTAGCAAAATGCGTTTTCATCACTTGGTTCCAATCACCAAACACATCTTCAATGGTAAATAATGAAGTCGCTGGAAATTGATCTGCTTTTTTGGCCATCACCGCTTTATCATTTACGCGATAGTTAAATTGTGTGATGATCTCCTGCGCTCTCGGGCTATATAAATAATTTAGGTAAGCTTTGGCGAGGTTTTCTGTTTTATTGCGTTGCACATTTTTATCAATCCATGCCACAGGAAACTCCGCTAAAATATCTACAGGAGGGACAATAACTTGATAATCATCTTCACCATATTGCTGGCGAATATTATTTACTTCAGACTCAAAACTAATTAAAACATCACCAAGTCCACGTTCAATAAATGAGGTCGTTGCCCCCCGTCCCCCGGTATCAAATACCGCAACATTTTTAAGTAACTTTGTCATAGCATCACGGGTTTGCGCTTCATTTCCATAAGCTTTTTCAAACGCTCCCCATGCGGCTAAATAGGTATAACGACCGTTACCTGATGTTTTTGGGTTAGGGAAAACCACTTTGACATCTTCACGGGTCAAATCTTGCCAAGAAGTGATATTTTTAGGATTTCCTTTACGAACCAAATAGGCCATTGTGGAATAATAAGGTGAGCTATTATTAGGTAGACGTTGTTGCCAATCAGCAGGAATAAGCTTGCCTTTATCATGCAAAATTTGTACATCCGTCACCTGGTTATAAGTGACAACATCCGCAGGTAAACCTTGTAATATGGCTAATGCTTGTTTAGAAGAGCCAGCATGGGACTGTTTGATAGTGACTTTGTCATCAGGATGTTGAGCATCCCATTGGGTTTTAAAATCACTATTAAGCTGTGTAAATAACTCGCGAGCAATATCGTAAGAGCTATTAAGTAATTGAGCTGCATTTGCATAACTACTCGCAACCAAAGACAATGCAACGGTTGCCTGTAATGCAAAAGTTCGGATCGTTTTGTTCTTCATTATAGTACCCATCAGCGTAAGTCTTATTCTAATGGTTACTCTATCGGCTTTATTTATAACAGTGTAGTTAGCTTTTGTTATTTGATATAACTAATAGCTATTATAAATGGATAAAGAGTGAGATTGCCCAAATAAATAAGCATCATAATGATTTAACTGAAAATAATTCAACATTGAGATATCGAGAAACGACCTCGTCAAAATAAAAACGCCAGCATAGTAAATGATACTGGCGTGGCAAAATAGTAGTGTAACGCTAAGACTTACAGAGCGGCTAATACTTCATAAGAAGGAGCGAAATAGTAGCTACCTGTCACAGGTTTACTCATACGCAGTAAATCATCGTATTTACCATCAACTTCACCAAACATACTGAGTAATTGCTGTTCAATATTATATAAACGACCACAGTAAGCTAAGAAATAGAGACCATGTTTACCACTAGCAGTTCCATAAGGTAAGCTATGACGCAAAATCGCTAACTCTTCACCATTTTCTTCAATAGCAACACGGGATACATGAGAGGTAATATTGCGTTCTGATTCATCCAACTCAATGCTCTCTTTTTTAGTACGACCAATCATTTTTTCTTGATCTGATTCACTAAAACGCGCCCATTTTTTTAGGTTATGCTCATAGCGTTGAACTAAAACATAGCTACCACCAGCATCAATACCTTCATTAATTAAAGCAACACCATAGCGCTCGTCACCAACTGGATTTTCTGAGCCGTCAATAAAACCACTAAGATCACGCTCTTCAATCCAGCGGAAACCGTGGATCTCTTCTTCTATTTGGAGCACGTTACCAAAAGCAGCTATTGCAGCTTGCGCTAATGAGAAATTCACATCATGACGCATGGATTGGATATGGATAAGCATATCGCGCTGAGTCGCAGGAGCTAACCCTTTACCTAATGGACGAAATGGCTTTAACTCTGGCGCACTATTATTATCTGATAATTTTTTCCAAAGATCTGAACCAAAAGCTACTACGGCACCTAATGAAGCATCAGGATACTGTTTTTGTAATTCGCTAAGGGATTGCATAAATTGTTGGCAGCCTTGACGTAGTTGATCAATTTCCCCCACCGCCATTGCTTCAATAAATAGACCGAATTTACTATGTGCGACTAAAATACCGCTTTGTGCATGAGACATATTGCTTCCCTAATAAATAATAAAAAACATATAAATTAATGTGGTTTATTATATCCAACATTTATTTTTAGGCTTTGCTATTTAACAAATTTTTGTTAGCAGAAAAGGTAAATATAAAATTATTTTATTAATAACACTTAAAAATAACCTATTTTTGCCAAACAATTTGTGTTACCTGCCAATTTGCTAATGTTTCATCGGGTGGCATTAGACCATCAGGGCCATCCCATTGCCCAGCAAAAACATAGCTCACTGATTTTGCTTGTTCTGATTGGCATTGAATGGTTTTTTGTTTATCGACTTTCGGCCCGTTACTGCACATACCAAATGCTTTTTTATAAATATCTTTAAATGGTGTACCTATTGTCGTTCCCCACGCTGTTTTCGCATTAGGATCAGATACCGTGATTTTATCTACTGTGCTCTTTTCTTGGCCATAAAAAGCCACTTGTACTTTTTCATCTTCAAGTGCTTGCACAATAACCATAATATTGCCTTGTTGCATTTCCATTCCTTGTCGGTAATGGAAACGGCTACCCAGCTCTTTTTCGATCGCTTGCTCTGTCACTGCCGTTGAAGCAGTGATATTACCTAATCCATTTGCAGAAACCGTTAACGTCTCATTTGAGAACCAATTCATTGGATTAAGTGCAGAAAAAGACATCCCCCCCATGGATGAACAGCCACTTAATAGCAAGACACTTGTGCTTAAACACAAGGGTAACCAAAATTTAGGCATTATAAATACTCCATTTCACTTTTTCGTTATAAATTCAATTGATGCTAAGGCAACAAGTTTTTACTCGCGTTAAACTAAAATAACTGAATACTTCAGACTAGTTACGACCATAACTCAGCCAAGTTTGTTCCCTTAAATCGACAATATCAGATTTTATCCAGTAAATAAGCAAGGTTAAGTTCTTTTTTATCGAGGCAACATCATGATAGGAAAGAAAGTACAAAAAAAGAAATCCTCTCTATTAACCGATTAAAATTATCTTAACAGTCAATAAAAGAGGATTTAGCGAAGAATTAAAGATCGAAGTCCTGATCGATAATTAGGCGTTTAGTGTAAGCCGTATTTTCTTGATTTTGATCTTCATAGAGAAGCTTTTCAAACATACAAATAGTGGCATCGTTCTCTTCGGGGATCATTAAAGTAATTTGTGGACACCCTTTTGCAATGAGTTTTTTCTCTAGCCGAGAGATTAGTGCATTGGCAATTCCTCTACCGCGAAACTCAGGATGAACGCCCAAATAGTAAAGCGAGCCACGATGACCATCATAGCCTCCCATTACACTACCGACTATTTCGCCAGCAACCTCTGCGATTAAAAAGAGATCGGGGGAGTGGTTAATCTTTCGTTCAATATCAATTTCAGGATCATTTTCTGGTGAGATCAAGTCGCAACGTTCCCAAAGTGTAATGATTGCCTCAAAATCATCTTGACGGAATACACGTATTTCCATTGTTTTGCCTGTTATCTTTCACAAGTTACTAAATTTATTATCCCTTGTTTACTTTATCAATCAACTTCAAAATGAGAGCATAGGTCATATCGCGTTCCATTTTTAATAAATATGATAAAAACTGTAGGTTATTATGAGTTTACCTGATATTCATCGTGTGCAATCATTTTTTTTGTCGTTGCAAGATAGTATTTGCCATGCTATTGAAAATATAGACCAAAAAGCAACCTTTCAGCAAGATAATTGGCAAAGAGAAGCTGGCGGTGGTGGTCGTACTCGAGTGCTCACCCAAGGTGCTATTTTTGAACAAGCGGGTGTTAATTTTTCCCATGTTTATGGAGATGCCTTACCTGCATCAGCCACGGCTCATCGCCCTGAATTAAGCGGTCGTCGTTTTCAAGCAATGGGCGTTTCATTAGTTATTCACCCTCTTAATCCCTATATTCCTACTTCACATGCAAATGTTCGTTTTTTTATTGCTGAAAAAGAGGGAGAAGATCCTGCATGGTGGTTTGGTGGAGGCTTTGACTTAACACCTTATTATGGATTTGAAGAAGATGTTATCCATTGGCATAAAGTGGCTAAATCTGTGTGTGATCCCTTTAGCCAAGATTATTATGCTCGATATAAAAAATGGTGTGATGACTATTTTTATTTAAAACATCGTAACGAACCGCGTGGTGTTGGTGGTCTATTTTTTGATGACTTAAATACTCCTGATTTCGATCACTGTTTTGAATTTGTACAACGTGTCGGGCAGGGTTATCTGGATGCCTACTTGCCGATTGTCGGAAAACGCAAATCTATACCCTGGGGAGAACGTGAACGCCAATTCCAACTTTATCGCCGTGGCCGTTATGTCGAGTTTAATTTGGTTTGGGATAGAGGCACGCTATTTGGTTTACAAAGTGGCGGACGTACTGAATCCATTTTAATGTCAATGCCACCATTAGTTCGCTTTGCATATGATTATCGCCCTGAACCTAATACTCCCGAAGCTAAGCTGTATACTGATTTTTTAATTCACAAAGAGTGGGTATAGCAGTTACTGATGTATTAAAACTAAAGCCATTTATTTATTATAATTGGCTTTAGTTTGGTAAAAATTACTGCTTTATTAATTAGTCATTAAATAAAAAGGCGAGTAATCCAGTCACTTTATTTTTATTTTCCCACCCCTCTCCTCTCATACAAATATCAAAATACTGTTTACGCTCTGATTCATTGGCATCATAACGAGAATAGGAATGATAATTTGAATTAGGAATAGTAACTTCTTTACCATCTATTGTTATCGTTGAAGAAGAAGGATAGCTATAATTTGGCGTTGAACTCAAATAATGCTCGGGGTAGCGTTGTTTTGCTTCTTGCATGCATAGATTTTTAGCGATATCTAAAGGTGTGGGATTTTTCATATTTACTTGCCATTTTTCTGGCGTAGCACAGCCAGAAAGTAAAAAAATAGCAAAACCCATAGTCATTTTTTTCAAAGTAAAAAACTCATTAATACGAATAGTAATCAGTTACAATTTAACTGTTTTTTGAAAAAAATACTTAATTTTTGCTTAAATTGTTTCGGTTTCTTTTATGAAAGTATGAAGAATTCATCAATAATTAATAAAAAACTGAGTCCGGTGAAACGAACTCAGTTTTTATTCTACATTTAACTGGCTATTTAATTTATTTTGATTTCTTTAAATGAGCCATTAAACGCTTACGTTTACGTATTTGCGAAGCTGTTAATTTATTTTTCTTATCCGCATAAGGGTTTTCCCCTTCTTTAAATTGAATACGGATAGGAGTTCCCATCACTTGTAGTGTGCGACGGAAATAATTCATTAAATAGCGTTTATAGCTATCAGGTAGATCAGACACTTGGTTACCATGAATAACCACGACAGGTGGATTATATCCCCCAGCATGGGCATATTTCATTTTTACACGGCGTCCACGAATAAGAGGGGGTTGGTGATCATCCTCTGCCATCTTCATTATACGCGTCAACATTGATGTACCAACACGACGTGTCGCGCAAGTATAGGCTTCTTGAATCGACTCAAACAGATTACCAACACCACTACCATGTAATGCCGAGATAAAATGAACGCGGGCAAAATCAACAAAACCTAATTTGAGATCAAGCATATCTTTAACTTGTTCGCGATCTTCTTGGGTCATACCATCCCATTTATTGACAGCAATAACTAAAGAGCGTCCAGAATTAAGAATATAACCTAATAAAGAGAGATCTTGATCTGAAATACCCTCACGAGCATCAATAACAAGTAGTGCAACATTACAATCTTCAATCGCTTGTAATGTTTTGATCACTGAGAATTTTTCTACCGTTTCTTTTACTTTTCCGCGTTTACGAACGCCAGCGGTATCAATAAGGATATACTCCTTACCATCACGCTCCATCGGTATGTAAATACTATCACGAGTAGTGCCTGGCATATCGTAAACTACAACACGCTCTTCACCTAACATACGGTTAGTCAGAGTTGATTTACCTACATTAGGGCGGCCTACAATAGCTAATTTAACAGGAAGTGTTGTCGGATCGAAATCATCCTCTTCTTCCTCTTCTTCTTGCTCTTTCTGCTCTGCTTCTAAAGCAGCCCAATAAGCGGCATTCTCTTCTTCTTCTGTTAATTCTTTCTCTTCTTCGACGACTTTACCCACAATAGGTAACAACGCTTGCTCAATCAGTTGAGAAACACCACGACCATGTGAGGCAGCAATAGGGAATATTTCCCCTAATCCTAAAGAGTAGAAATCAGCCAAAGCGGTATCAATATCGATACCATCTGTTTTATTCGCCACTAAATAGGTTTTTTTCTCAACACCACGCAAGTGTTTAGCAATACCTTGGTCGGCTGGCATTAATCCTGCTCGCGCATCGACTAAAAATAGCACAATATCGGCTTCTTGAATGGCTTGCAGTGATTGTGATGCCATATGGGTTTCTACACCCTCTTCTGCACCATCAATACCACCAGTATCAATGATAATAAACTCTTCACCGTCTAATTCTGCACGACCATATTTACGGTCACGGGTAAGTCCAGGAAAATCCGCAACTAATGCGTCTCTTGTGCGTGTTAGTCGGTTAAATAATGTGGATTTTCCCACATTAGGGCGCCCTACTAAGGCAATAACGGGTATCATTTTTTGATGCCTCATAAAAATACAATCATAAATCTGATGGTATTTTACATGTAAATACTAAAAAGACGAAACGGCTCCTTTAAAGGAGCCGTAAAATAATTATATTTGTCAGTGCTTAATTACCGACGATATAGATAAAGTTTACCGTCACGTGCTTGGATCATCAGTTTATCTTGAACAGCCTGTGGACGGCTTAATAAACCTGAGCTATTTACTTTATTTTGAGCAATAAATTTGCCTGTACTGGTATCAATCCAATGGAGATAGCCTTCTGCATCTCCCACCACTAAATAACCATCAACGATAGCCGGTGCGGTTAAATTACGGTGCAGTAGGTCTTCTTGTGTCCATAATGTCACACCATCAGATTTGCGCACAGCTAAAACTCGGTCATTTTGGTCAACAAGGTATAGATTGTCACCCAAAAGTACCATGTCATTAACTGAACCTAAATCACGTTTCCAGATGATCTGCCCTGAACGCATATCTAGACTGACTAAATTACCGTTGTAAGCCATGGCATAAACAGTATTTTCATCAATAATTGGCGTAATATCGACATCATTTAAGCGACTGATCTCAGTAGAGCCTTTCACTTGTGAAATATTTTGCTGCCAAACTAATTGCCCTTGAGATAACACCACCGCACTAACACGGCCATTATCAGCGCCCACAATCGCTGCACCATAAGCAACAGCAGGTGCTGATTCACCACGTACGGATAATGATGGTGTATCTAAGTTGACAGTCCATGATACTTCACCTGTCAGCAAATCAAGCCCTTGCAACATACCGTTACTGGTATGAATAAGCACTAAACCATCACTAACAACAGGTTTGGAAATCGCTTCTCCGGCAACATCTGTCTCCCAATCAATAGAGCCATCATCTGTATTTAAAGCATACACTTTTGCTTTTTCTGTGCCGACAAAAACACGAGTACCAGAGACGGTTAAACCACCGGAAAGTAATGCTGATTCATTAGAGGAGAAGAAACCTTTTTTAGTTGAGAGATCTTGAGACCAAATCTCTTTACCCGTTTCTAATTCTAATGCTTTAACTACCCCATGGCGATCAGCGACATACACAACTGAACCATCCCATGCTGGTGACAAGTGGGAATAGTATTTTCCAATACCATTGCCAACCGATTTGTCCCACACCACATAAGGGGTAAATTGGCTCTGCACCTCAGGCAATGGAGACATTGTCACATTATCCTGCTCACTAGAACACCCAGCTAATAATGCTGATGCTAGTAGACCGATCAGGAGAGTTTTACGCAGTTGCATGTCTGAAGATCCCTTTAATTGGATAAATTATTGAGTTTAAGTTCAACCAATGAACGAATAGCGCCTGCATTTTCATCATTCAATGCATTACGATAAGCGGCGGCTGCACCTGCGTTATCGCCTTTTTTCGCTAATACATCACCACGGATATAATTTTTCATTCCATCCCATGCTTTACTTTTCACTTGCTCTAATGAAATTAACGCAGCATCAGTTTTATCTAATGCCAGTTGCACACGTGCTAAGCGAAGGTTAAGCATATCTGCAAATGCTTCATTCTTTACCATAGATATTGCTTTAGTAAGGTGTGTTTCACCTTTGGCTAAATCGTTGGCATCAATCGCTAATTGAGCTAACTCTAAAGAGGCTAAAGCACCATAAATATCGTTAGTTTCAGAAACAAATTTTTCGGCTAATGCGATATTTTCAGGCGTTGGTTTCGTTAATGCTTCATTTATTGTTGCAAATTCACCCGCACTTTCTTGTAGACGGTTGGCTTGATGTGATTGCCAATATTTCCAACCCCAAATTCCACCCACGCCAATGACAATAGCGAGAATGATCGTTAAACCATAATTTTTTAAAAACTGTTTAATTGCATCAACTTGTTCGTTTTCGGTGCTATAAACTTCCACAAGTCTCTCCTTAACCTAATAACAGCGTCAATTGTTGGGCCAGTTCGCTACGCGATACAATGGTCTGTTCACCTGAACGTAAATCTTTCACGGCTACTGTGCCAGCGTTAATTTCATCTTCACCTAAAATTAACGCGATTTTAGCACCATGTTTATCAGCACGTCCTAATTGCTTTTTAAAATTGCCTTTACCGTGATTGGTCATTAAGCGCAATGTAGGTAATTGATCACGGATTTCTTCTGCCAGCATTAATGCTGCACTTTGGCTATTATCACCAAAAGACGCAAGGTAAACATCAGCGACATGAGTATCAGCAACAAACTCAGGATTAACCGCTTGAACTAATAAGATCATGCGCTCCATCCCCATGGCAAAACCGACCGCAGGCGTTGGGTGTCCACCTAATTGTTTCACTAATCCATCATAGCGACCACCCGCACATACCGTTCCTTGTGAACCTAATGCACTGGTTACCCATTCAAAAACAGTACGGTTATAATAATCTAAGCCTCGGACTAAACGCTGATTAACACGATAAGTAATACCTACAGCATCAAGTAATGCACATAAACCATCAAAGTGTTCTCTTGATTCGTCATCAAGATAATCGAAAAGTTCAGGCGCATCATTCAATAAAGTCTGAATTTCAGGATTTTTAGAGTCTAAAACACGTAATGGGTTAGAATACATACGACGTTTGCAATCTTCATCTAATTGATCAACGTGTTGCTCTAAAAATGCGACTAATGCTTCACGGTATTTTGCCCGCGCTTCGAGTGAACCAATAGAGTTCAGTTCTAAAGTCACGTGCTCTGCAATACCTAAAGCCTTCCACCAGCGTGCCGTTAACATAATCAGTTCAGCATCAATATCAGGCCCTTGTAGGCCAAATACTTCTGCACCTAATTGGTGAAATTGGCGATAACGACCTTTTTGAGGGCGTTCATAACGGAACATTGGCCCTAAATACCATAAGCGTTGCTCTTGGTTATAAAGTAAACCATGTTCAATTCCTGCGCGGACACAACCTGCGGTATTTTCAGGACGTAAGGTTAAGCTTTGTGCGTCTTCACCTCGATCGGTAAAAGTATACATTTCTTTTTCAACAACATCGGTCACTTCACCAATTGCTCGCTGAAATAGAGGGGTATGCTCTACGATAGGTGTTCTAATTTCACTAAAACCATAACCGGCTAAAATTTGTTTTAGCGTATTTTCGATTTTCTGCCATACCCGCGTATCAGCAGGTAGGTAGTCATTCATACCACGAATGGCTTGGATTTTTTGTGCCACTTTTTTTCTCTAATAGTTATTAATTGATCAATAAACTGATTATAGAAGCGAAAACAATCAGTATTCAATGTGAAATCAATAGTAATACAGGCTCATTAGTTAATGAGCCTGTTAATTGCGTGTTATTTATCCAATTGATTTATATTAATTCGGAGGTTGCCGTCAAGCATTGCCGCTTTTGTACGGATTTTCGCCTCTAATAAATCAATCATATTACTATTATCAAGACGCTCTTTCTGTCTTACACCGTCTTCATAAAAACCACTGCGTGTTTTAGCTCCGGTTACACCTAGTGTAGAAACCTCCGCTTCACCAGGACCATTAACCACACAGCCAATAATAGAAACATCCATTGGTGTAATGATATCTTCAAGACGTTGTTCTAATTCATTAACTGTACCAATAACATCAAACTCTTGACGAGAGCATGTTGGACAAGCAATAAAATTGATACCACGAGAGCGAATACGTAATGATTTTAAGATATCAAAGCCAACTTTTACTTCTTCAACCGGATCTGCGGCTAAAGAGATACGTAAAGTATCACCGATACCTTCTGATAGAAGTATCCCAAGGCCAATAGCTGATTTCACTGATCCAGCTCTTGCACCACCAGCTTCTGTGATCCCTAAATGTAAAGGCTGATCAATTTTTTTCGCTAATAAACGATAAGAATCAACAGCAAGGAAAACGTCAGAAGCTTTTACACTGATTTTAAACTGATCAAAGTTCAATTTATCTAAGATATCAACGTGGCGCATAGCCGATTCAACTAGCGCTTCAGGGGTTGGCTCACCATACTTTTCTTGAATATCTTTCTCTAGTGACCCCCCATTCACACCAATACGAATGGGAATATTACGATCCCGGGCACAATCGACAACTTGACGAATACGCTCTTCATTACCAATATTACCAGGATTAATACGTAAACAATCGACACCATATTCAGCAACTTTAAGTGCAATACGATAATCAAAATGAATATCAGCGACCAAAGGCACTTTCACTTGTTGCTTAATCAGTTTGAATGCTTCAGCCGCATCCATAGTTGGTACAGAAACACGTACAATATCCACCCCAACACGTTCCAGAGACTTAATCTGGTTTACAGTCGCTTCAACGTCTGTTGTTCGTGTGTTCGTCATCGACTGTACCGCGATAGGAGCCCCATCGCCAATAGGTACATTACCAACATAAATTCGCGTCGATTTACGACGAATAATAGGTGATTCTTTATGCATTGATTAATTCTCCCATGCTTCCATGCTTGCTCAAATGTATAGTCAGATTAAGCGCTCGGTACTGTTATTTTTGCTATTTTTCCAGTAAAACGGCTTAAGTCAACAGCTTCACCATTAAACTGTAAACGAGTAACAGAAG
Source organism: Proteus sp. MB838 (assembly GCF_054767435.1). NCBI lineage: Bacteria > Pseudomonadati > Pseudomonadota > Gammaproteobacteria > Enterobacterales > Morganellaceae > Proteus > Proteus sp. MB838. The sequence goes on along the minus strand of NZ_BAABMO010000007.1, from coordinate 89,675 downwards.
GTGCGCCTATTTTTAGTTTATAAGGTTGCTCACCATTAAATTCCAAACGGTCACCGGCTTTCTTAATACCATTAAATAAAACTTTATTTTGAGCATTACGAATTTCTAACCAGCATTCACCATCAAACATCAAGACCAGTTGATTTTCCACAATTGGTGCGGGTGTTGAATTGCCTTCAGCAGAATCAGCACGAGAAGTCGTTGATGTGGTTAATGGTGACACCGGTAATGGAACTGTTTTAACTTCTGCCTCAGGTGTGGCATCTGTTACTGATGGCTCGGCAACCTTATTAGCCTGATTATCTACTAATGGAGAAGCAGGCACTTGTACATTTTCACCCTCAGATGATGGGCTATTATTATCTAAGGTTGATAAAGGAGATTCTATCGTATTGGTGTTTTCTTGCGGACTATTTTGTCCTATGTCTTGCGAAGCCATAGAGACTAATTCTTGTTGATCGGCTTGATGCCCCTGCCACCACCATAAACCGACTAAAGCTATCATTGCTATTACAATAACCCAAGTCAATTTCATCAACCAGCCTTCACGCTTTTTATGGCGCTTACCCAATGAGTAATTTTGTGTTGTTGTGACTTTGACTTGTTTTATTGGGGCTTGTTGATCAATTAGACCTAGAATTGCGCTTTCAGGAACACCGACAAGTTTTGCATAAGAGCGCATATAACCACGTAAAAATGTCGGTGCAATACCAGAAGAGATAGTATCAGCTTCAATTTCACATACTGTTGTTAACTTCAAACAAAGTCGATCAGCAACAGTCTGCTGAGTTAGCCCCGCTTTTTCACGTGCCTGACGTAAAAGTTGACCCGCTGTTAATTTCACTTCTTCGGTTTTGTTTTCAGTATTCATTAGCAATCTAGGCACTGTGGCTATTGGATGTTTAACATTGATGAACACGAGAAAATACAGTTTTTAACGTCCTCATCGCGAATTTGGTGATTTTTGGTATTCAGCATGCTGACAAACCAAATAATCTGACGGTATATCCTCAATTAACACATTATTGTTGTTTAATAAATTTTGTTCACAAAGGAAATTACCATAAAACCTTAATACATTAACATTTACTGGCTTCGACTTCATCGCTAATTTGTAATAATCTAGCGCCTGAATAGGATTTCCCAATAACTGGGATGTTAATGCCATTCCTAAATTTGCTTCAGGATGCTCAGGCATCACTGACAGCACTTTTTGAAAATGATATTGGGCTATCTGATATTGTTGCTCAGCCAGATAAGCTTCCCCTAATTGAAGACGAAGAGGCACTGCAACATGTTTTTTATTTGCTGTTGATTGGCAGCCTATTGTCAATAACACCAAGCAGATAGCAACAACCTTTGATGACATCCTTATCATCGTTATCTTCCTTAAATTAATCCATTCTTGCAACTCTCTACTTTGTTTTAAAACCACAGCACAAAGCGAGAGTTATCCACCTCTATCAGACTGCTTTTACTGAAATTGGTTCACCTTGCAAACGTTTTTTCAGAGTACGCTTAGTTCGGTCAATCACATCACCAGCAAGTTGACCACAGGCAGCGTCAATATCATCACCACGAGTTTTACGTACAATAGTGGTGAAACCATACTCCATTAACACTTTAGAGAAACGATCAATGCGACTATTAGAACTACGTCCATAAGGTGCGCCTGGGAACGGGTTCCATGGAATTAAGTTGATTTTACAAGGTGTATCTTTTAAGCGCTCTGCTAATTGATGTGCTTGTTCAGTGCTGTCATTAATATGATCAAGCATGACATACTCAACAGTAACTCGACCTTGGTTTGCATTAGATTTAGCAATATAACGACGCACGCCATCAAGAAACATTTCAATATTATATTTCTTGTTAATAGGAACAATTTCATCACGAATATCATCTGTTGGTGCATGTAATGAAATCGCTAAAGCAACATCAACCGCATCAGCTAATTTATCTAATGCAGGGACGACACCGGATGTAGACACAGTGACTCGACGTTTAGATAACCCAAAGCCAAAGTCATCCATCATAATTTCAAGAGCCGGAATAACATTGTTAAGGTTAAGTAATGGTTCACCCATTCCCATCATAACAACATTAGTGATTGGACGACGGCCAGTCTCTTTTAAAGCACCAATAATTTTAGCAGCACGCCACACTTGGCCGATAATTTCAGAAACTTTAAGGTTACGGTTAAAACCTTGTTGTGCCGTTGAACAGAATTTACACTCTAACGCGCAACCCACTTGTGACGAAACACATAACGTCGCACGATCATCTTCAGGAATATAGACTGTTTCAACTTGTTGAGAGCCTACTTTAATCGCCCACTTAATAGTGCCATCCGCAGAGCGTTGTTCTTCAGACACTTCAGGTGCCTTGATTTCGGCAATCTCTTTTAACTTCGCACGCAGCACTTTGTTGATATCTGTCATCTGATCAAAATCATCATAGCAATAATGGTATATCCATTTCATGATTTGATCAGCGCGGAAAGGCTTTTCGCCCATAGAGACAAAAAGCTCACGCATCTGTTTACGATTTAAATCTAACAGATTGATTTTTGTTTTTTGATTCACAGTATTTTCTTTAGAAACAGCGACAGAAGCGCTTGGCGCTGGAGTGGTAGATTGGGTCATGACATTGCCTCGTTGTTACACTATGCGGCCTACGTTAATAAAATCTATTAACGGGATACTTATTAATTAATAAAAAGACGCCCCATTAAAGATTAACAGGGCGTCGCATTGTACATTTTTTCGTATACAGATGCTAATAAATTAGCGTGGGCAAATTTCGTTTTCAGTAAAGAAATAAGCAATTTCACGCGCAGCTGAAGCTTCTGAATCTGAACCATGCACTGCATTTTCTGTAAAGCTATCCGCGTAATCAGCACGTAAAGTACCCGCTAAAGCGTTATCAGGATTAGTTGCACCCATTAAGTCACGATGACGTTGGATAGCATTTTCGCCTTCTAATACTTGTACCATGATAGGGCCAGAAGTCATAAACTCAACTAAACCATCAAAGAAAGGACGGCCTTTATGCTCTTCATAAAAACCTTCTGCTTGTTCACGAGTTAAATGCAACATTTTGGCTGCTACGATGCTGAAACCCGCACTTTCAAAGCGGTTATAGATTGCACCAATAACATTTTTTTTCACTGCGTTTGGTTTGATAATAGAAAAAGTGCGCTGAATAGCCATGTATTACCTCAAAATATTGTATTAATAACAACTTATGTTGCCTGTTTTTATCGCAGATCATGGAAAAACAGCTCAAAACCGTATCCCCTGCAAAAATAAGGGATTGATTATAGGGGGATAACAATAAATTGCACAGATGAAATCCCGCTTTTTTTAAAAAACTGTGGCAAAAAAGTTATAATTTATCGATTTAATCACATTTTTTGCCTTCATTTGATTAAACTCTGCACTTATTTAACGAAAACTGAAATTCACCATATCCGTTTGCCCGCTAAGGTCAAGCACCGAAAGTTGGTATTTGCCACGTTTTTCTAATAAATAAGAGAACGTTGCCCCATTTTCAGTTTTACCGATTTGTTCACCATTTAAAAACCACCACTGCATACCACTTCCCCCTTGTGTAGAAACCGTTATTTCAAGCTGAGTTTCACCAGGCAATGGACGCAATAAATCCCCTTTTCTTATCCCAGAGATATACAATGGGATCATATCTTCTTTAATCGGTGGACATGTTAATGAAATTGGTGGTAATCGTTTTGCTCTACGCTCTTTTTCAGGCAACCAAGCATCTAATGCTATCGGCCATAAAGCAATATCCTTTAATTGAGCACCAGGACAATTAGGCCCTGTACGTTTTCCTTCTTTATCTATCCATACTTTTTCATTGATGCCTAAAATGCCCTCTTGGCTTTCATTCAATAGTGTTGGGGGAATAGTATTATCAAGGATCCAGCTTCGTCGACTAACTCGGCAGTTACTATCTTCTTTAGGCAAAGCTTTTCCCGTTGGCCAACAAATAGCTGCGGCTGAGACACTATTTGGCCTAGGATCAACAGGAGGCCGCTGTTTATTTTGATAAAAATAACTCGTCAATAAATTATTAACTTGATTCATTATCGGTACAGCGGTTGCAAATCCAAACTGCCCCGCAACAGGTGTGCCATCAGGTCTCCCCACCCAAACACCAATGGTATAACGCGCATTAACGCCTATCGACCATGCATCACGATAACCATAACTTGTTCCTGTTTTCCAAGCCAAGGGAACAACCGCTGAAATAGCACTATCAGGACGAGGCCGTGCCTCTCCCGCTAAAATTCGCCGAATGATCCACGCAGCACCGGGTGACATTAACATACGTTCATTGATGGTTTGCTCTGGCGTAAAACGTAACGGCGCGGTCTTTCCATGCCTTGCAAACGCACTAAAAGTCGCCACTAATTGATCCATTCGTGTTGCTGTTCCTCCTAAAATAAGCGCTAAATTAGGTTCAGAGCCATAAGGAAAACGCATTTCAAGGTGATTATGTCGCAACTTAGCTGCAAATTTTTTTGCGCCATAAGCTTCTATTAATTGAACGGCTGGTAAATTTAATGAACGACTAAGGGCTTCACTGGCACTCACGGCACCGTTAAATCCAGTATCAAAATTACCAGGACGGTAATCTTCAAAACGGCGCGGAACATCTTGTAATAGTGATTCTGCATGGATCAATCCTTCATCCAAAGCAAGACCATAAATAAAAGGCTTTAAAGTTGATCCCGGCGAACGCCATGCACTTATCATATCAACATGCCCAAAGCGTTGATTATCATTAAAGTCTGCCGATCCAACATAGCCTTTAACACTCATATCCGTGTGATCGACCACAAGTATTGCCAGAGAAGTTTTATCGGCTAGCTGATATTTCCACTGTTTGGCTAGCTCTTCTAGTTGTCGTTGAAGATTAATATCAATCGTGGTTGTGATCACCGGCGCTTTTTGCTCGTTATACATACGCCGAGCCAATAATGGCGCGAGTTGTGGCGTTTGTCTTGGTGCAAGTAGCACTTGCTCTTGCTTTATTTCAGCCACTTTCTCTTTGGGCCAAATTTGATATTCCGCTAATCTATCTAATACTTTATCCCGTGCAGCTTGAGCACGCTCTGGATACCGGTCTGGCCTTAAACGACTGGGTGCTTGAGGTAATACCGCCATTAATGTTGCTTCACCTGCTGATAAATCAGCGGGAGATTTACCTAAATAGGCCCAACTTGCAGCGCCAATCCCTTCTAAAGTGCCACCAAAAGGTGCACGGTTAAGATAAATTTCTAAAATCTCATCTTTTGAGTAATACCATTCGAGCTGTAATGTCCGCCATAATTGTTTTAATTTTCCCCCTAAAGTCCGTGAGTGGGGGTCAATCAAACGTGCAACTTGCATTGAAAGCGTACTGCCTCCAGAAACAATTTTTCCCGAGCTTAAGTCTTGCCATGCGGCACGTAAAATAGCTATAGGGTTAACACCGGGGTGCTGATAAAACCAGCGATCTTCATAAGCTATCAACGCCTGCAAATATTCAGGGGAAACATCAGAAAGGGTAACGTGATAACGCCATATTCCTTCTTTATCAGCAAAACGCCAAAGTGGTGTTCCATCTTCAGCCGTTACTATGGTGGCGATTTGAGGCTCGGGATCTGGCAGTGGCCAGATCTTATCTGCTATCCATAGCAATAATGGTGTTACTAATAGAAAAATAACGCTCGCGGCGATTAACCGCTTATATCCTAGTTTCATTCAATCACTCAAAGGAAAAAGCCCTTTCCGAAGAAAGGGCTGTCTAGCTTAAGGCACAACATCAATTTTATTTTTTGTTGCCCCTACGGCACGCCAATAAGGCACATACATTGACTCAACTTGCGGTGGCGGTACTTGATAACTCCCCGGAGTTACCGCTCTTGCTAAGTAAAGTAATGTCGTAGGACGATATTTATCAACCGCTATTGCAGCAACAAAACGATCATCACGATATTCAAGATGTTTTATATTGGCTTGTCCCATATCATCAATAAACTCCTGCAAATCAGCAGCGCTATCGCTTAAGCTTGCGCTACTTGATGCTAAGTTTTGATTTTCAATTTCAAGCCCCGCAGGTAATAGATCAACCACTAAGGCATCAGGTACATCTCTATTAGCTGAAACCTCTAATTTTACCACCAGCATTTCACCACTTTGTAAGCGATTAGGATCGACTCGATTGCCTTTTAGATCGTAATAACTACGATTGATCTTCAATACATTGCTATAAGGCGCTGGGGCAACTTTTGGATATCCGACAACATTCATTCGAGAGTAAATGGTTGTACCACCTTGGTTGTTTAGTTCTAAACCTTCTTGCAATTGTGTTGCTGTCAATGCTTCATTAACTGCGCGATCACTACTCATTGCTGGCACTTGACGATTAATGGTTACTTCCCAAGGCTTCTCTGCCATATCAATAAAGAAACGACCAGCAAGGTATAGTGAGTTACTCTCCTGTGTAGAGAACCATTCACGCCCTGTTAAGTTATCAGATAATGTAATAACACTGGCATCACGAGTTTGAGTTTCCAAATTGTTTTCACTGAGTAGCGCAATAATCAACGCTTGGTCACGAATAGTACTGCCGTAATCACCTAAACCGTAATTATATTTACGTGGCATGGTGACACCTTCAGCAATCAGGCTTTCAGCACGAGAGTTATCCCCCATCAATTTCAAAGCAACACCTAACTGAACAAGCGCTAAACCACTACCCGCTTGATTACGTTCTAGATATAAACGGCGCAATTCTCCCAAAGGGGCTTTTTGCTGATTAGCCAGAACTAAAGCTGCATATGCTCTTGCTGAGAATCGAGCCGCATCTTGGTTAACCACATACTCTTCATTAACAATGCTTTTATCTTGTAAATAACGTAGTAGACGATCATTTGCCCGTTTTAATGCCTCAGTAGGAACTTCGTAACCTTGTTGAGACGCTCTAAATAAGAAATCTGTTGCATACGCCGTTAACCAAAACTCTTCACGCCCACCTTGAGCCCACAAGGCAAATCCTCCTTCGGATTTTTGCATTGTTAAGATATGAGCAATCCCTTTTTCTATGGCTTCTTTTCTTTGCATATCTGTTTGTGTTTTGATCCCCAATTGTTTCAACTCTTTCTCTGTTGAATACAAGGATGGATATAATCCACTAACAGTTTGCTCAAGACATCCATAAGGATATGCAAATAACTCTCTAACATAACGCGCTACCTGTAACGGAGGGCGACTGGTAAGTAATAATTCCCCCTCAAGCGTTGAGCGATTAAATTGATTTAATGCTTCGTTTGGTAGGCGCCAAGACTCACCATCTGCTAATGTATTGGCGTAATGTATTGTCTCAGCAGGATACGCAGGGCGTACACCTATTTTCCAAGTATTTTGATAAGGTTTTATCTCTTCATTAGGTACTTTAATACCATAAATAGACAGGGAAAATTCTCCTTAGCCAAATCCATGTTTTGCCGTAATAGGGATTTGAACTTGAGTTCGTTCACCTTTCGATAATGAAACGGTTTTACTATCGACACCCGCTAAATCAACTAATCCTGATGCCGTATAATTTAACGTAATAGATTGTGGTGCATCCGTTAAGTTAGTTAAATCTAATGACAGTAACGCATCATCTCCCCCAGCCATAAAGCGTGGTAATGAGAGTTGAGTAACTAATGGCGCGGCAACAACAACTTTACCTTCTTGGCTACCAAATTTATCGGCAGTCCATGCTTGAGCCATAAGGCGGACTTCACCATTAAACTCAGGTATAGGTAAAGAAACCTCACCTTCACCTTGTGCATTTAATTTTACAGGTGTTGCTTGTTGAGCAATGATTTGCACATCTGTTAATGGTTTTTTACCACCACGAGATAATGCGCTTTCTTCGCTTCCATCACCACCAAAACGTAGGTTGGCTAAACGCCCTTCACCTTCAATTAACTGACCATAAACATCGTATTGATCAACGCTATAACGCTTACGACCAAAGAAAGCTTCGTACGGATCAGGCGTTTTATAGTCGGTAATATTTAAGACACCTGTATCAACTGCAGACACTAATACATTGATGTTTTCCGGCAATGGCTGGCCTGCAACGGGCTTAGCTTTAATCCGAATTTTTAGATCTTGATTTGGACGAATTTTTTCAGGTGCATCCAGTGCAATATCTATACGGCGATTGTTATCTTGTAGTGGTAAATGCAAAATACCTACTGCACGTTTTACCGTCGCTTGTTTGGATGTATCCCCCGGTCTTACCACCACCGAAGTCAAATATAAATCGTGTCTTGCCCACTCTTTATTAATAGGTACTTCAACATCAAGCCCTTTTTCAGGTACATCAACCTCTTGCCACCATAGTGGCCCATCACTCGATTCTAATAACACATAACCTTTGCCAGGATGAGGGGCTGCAATATTGAGTTTGACTTTTTCACCCGGTAAGTAACTCTCTTTATCTAATTTTAATTTAACTTGATCAGGTCTTACCGCCCCGGTTCCGCCAGTATTATCCATCCAAGAATAGCCCGCCCAAAAACGTAAGCTACTGACAAGTTCTGTTTTAGGATCGACCACTTCTATACGATAAGAGCCCCATTCAACAGGGAAAGCCACTTTTGCGGTACCATCTTTAGCTATTTTGATAGTCTGCTCATCCATTTGCAGATCTTTTTGATTGTAGCCAGACTCCCAACCATTTGAATTAGACCAACGCCAATAATAATCATAACGTTCGTAAATAAATCTTACTTTTAGGTCATCAGCAGGTAATTTTTTACCCTCTTGATCGGTATAAACGATTTCAAACTCCGCCATTGAGTTTTCATCAACACTATAGCCTGATTTATATTTATCATTACGGTAGTCATACACCTCTTTTTTAGCAAAAACAGGGCGAATTCCCGCAAGATGTGTCGCTGGCCATACCGCTTGTTGATAACGGCGAGTAACAGGACGCCCTCCGGCTTCAAGTAAGCTTGCTTGTAAGATAATATTAATCGGTGATTTCACTTCAGCATAACGGTCTTTATCAACCGTTAATGCCCCTTCACCATCCGTATCAAGAGTAAGTTCAAATTCATCTAATAAACGACTTAAATTTTCATCTTTTACGGCACCAAATTCATAACCCGGCAGTTGACTGACTGCTTCTCGCGAAGCTTTTAAGAAAACCTGCCCTTGCAAGCGATTATCTGCTGCCGGTGCACCATAAAGATAACGACCTTTAATATCAAAATAAGCATTATTACCACTGAGTAAAATGCCTTTTTTACCGGTGATCTCTAATGCCATACGCTCAGGCATAAAATCTTCAACTTGGAATTGGTAGAAGCGTGGAGTGCCATCGCCTAAATCAAAACGTAATTTCCGAATACCTGTACTCTCATTTTCAGGGATCATCAGTTTCAACTGATAAAAACCATTTTCAGGTTGCCAAACAAAACTACGGGAAACCTGACCATCCGTTTTTAATAAGTCAACTTTAACAGGTTGCTCTTTAATCGGGTTTCCATCACCATCTCGCAATAAACCATTAATGATTAAGGTTTCGCCGGGGCGGTACAGATCGCGTGGACCAAAGACAAAAAATTGTTTGCTATAACCTTGTGGCCCGCCGATATCAAACTCGGATAAATCAAGAGCTGGTTTACGCAAATCAATCATACTGGTTTGCCCATTACGAATAGCGAGTAATAAACGTGCTTTATCACTCTTTTCTAATGTGGCATGCCCTTGATTATCAGTTTTTGTTTTAGATATTAAATTACCTTTTTCATCTAAAAGACGAATTTCAATATTGTCTAATGCTGCGCCATTTTTCAGGGATTGAGTAAAAATATCTAGCGTATTAAGGTAGCTATGTACTGATAAACCGATATCACTAAAAGTAAATACCGTTGCCGGCATGGTATAGGAGTATTTACCTGCCTGCTGCATTACAGCGATATAGACGCCCTCTTTTTTCAGGGCTTCAATAGATTTGAGTGGTAATAAGACATTTTCACGGGTGTTTTTTTCTGTATCAAGTTCAAAGCGCCCGCTATACACCAAATCCGCTTGTGACAGAAAATCGTCTGATTCCCAATAGTTAATATTAGAGCGGCTTTCCCATTGAGTTAAAAATTGTGTTAACCGATCATCTTTAACTCGAAAAAAGTTAACATCGACTTGTTCGACATTTAATGCGCTAATTGGCAAACCTTCCGTTGCTTCTAACGGTAATAATGAGCCTTTACTGGTAAAGCCAACCGATGGAAAAATCTCTTCTGTAGTAAATTTTTGGCTAAATGGCTCTACTAATTTACGTTCGTTAATTCCTTTAATTTGAGCATCAATAGTCAGGTTTAACTCTGTTGAAGGTGGCAAATGGCGGAATCGTAACTCCATCAGATTATCAGATAGCTCCCAAGCCCCCTCTAATTTACCTTTTTTAGTATCAACAAGACGGATAACATCATCAAATTTCTGATCAGGATCGAGTGGTACTGAAAAAGTCACTACCATAGTACTTGCGCCATCGCGTTGTAATTCAGAGGCATCTAGTACAGTCACCTCTTTACCTGCATAACGACGAGCAAGTTCATTGCGCACTTCTTGGCTAGTTAATGCAGTTTGATTATTCGTTTTGGTTGTAACTGCGGTTTTATCACCAAGTTGTGTTGTCGTTTGTTGCGATGTGCTTTTTTGTTCCGCAACTTGTGTTGGTTGTGAGTTATCACTCGTCGAAGATTGCTCATCTTCTGTTTTGTTATCATCACAGCCTGTTAAAGCTAATGCTGAAGCCAGTACCACTGCAAGTGTACACCAACGGTACCCTCTTTTTTCCGTGTACTGTCTAAATTGATCTCGATTCATATCCATTTCCTTTAATTCAACCCCTGAATTATATGATGTTTTATGCAGGCTATAATAATATACAACGTATTAAGTAAATTAATTATCTAATACTACAGCCTTATTTAGGCTTTACTAATTATTTGTTTGTGCGTTTTTAAGCAAAATAATAGTAAAACAAAGAGTTACATATAAATGCAAACCATTTGCTATTTTAATCATTTTCTTATTATAGGGTAAAAAAAAGCGATATCTGATGAGATATCGCCTAAACAGCAAAAAATTAGGTTAGGTATTCAAATTAACGATTGGAATACCCTTACGAAGAAAGCCCCCTAATTTGCGTTGATAAAAAGGGGTTACATGGTGAGTCATAAAATGACTTACACCTTGCTCATCTTTATTCACAAAACAGAAATCCAGAGATTGTCCTTCTTCTAGATGCTCAAAAGCGGCTTCAGCAGCTTGTGGGAGTATCTGAGCAATAATATTTTCTTCTCCAGTGATTTCTAGCCCAATCAAATAAAATGACTCATCATCACCTTGCTCCAAAGCATTAACAATAAATGCACGACGAATAGGCTTATGTTGACCAAAAAATTCGCTCAATGCTTGTGTTAATTTTTCAGGCTGTGGCTCAAGCACACTCAGTTGTAGAGAAGAACCTTCAACAGCAACAATTTCTTGTACTTCAAATTGTTCAGATACATCCATTACAAACTCCAAATCACATAATGTTTATTATTTTGCTTTTGTTAATAATAAATTAGCGATAGAACGAACACCATATCCTGTTGCCCCAGCAGCCCATTGCTCTACAGATGATTTTCTGTAAGTTGCTGAACAGTCGATATGTACCCAGCCTTTTTTATAATCTTTCACAAAGTGAGAAAGGAAAGCGGCTGCTGTACTTGCGCCTGCGGTATGTGAAGGTGCGGCAATATTGTTGAGATCAGCAAAACTTGATGGTAACTGGCTACGATGGAAATCAGCTAATGGTAAGCGCCAGAACAGTTCATTTTCTTGATCTGCACTTGCTAATAATTCATTCGCTAATTTATCATCAAAACTTAATACAGAGTGATAATCATTACCTACGGCCACTTTAGCTGCACCTGTCAATGTTGCCGCATCGATAATCAATTCAGGGGCAAAGTTGCTAGCATCAATTAAACCATCTGCTAAAACTAAACGACCTTCTGCATCCGTATTCATGATTTCAACGGATTTACCATTACGATAACGGATAATGTCTCCTAACTTAAAGGCATTACCGCTAACCATATTATCAGCAATACATAGCAATAGTTTTACGCGTTTATTTAAACCTCGTGTAATAGCTAAAGCCAAAGCACCAGCTAAGGTTGCAGCACCGCCCATATCCGCTTTCATAGAATTCATGGAAGAAGAAGGTTTGATGCTATATCCGCCTGAATCAAAGGTGATCCCTTTACCAACAAGGCAGGCAAAGATAGGGGCTTCGGCATCTTTAGTTGGATTAAAATCTAATGCTAAATAGACGGGATCACGTGAAGAGCCTCGACCTACAGTATAAATTCCCGCATAGTTCTGATCTCGGAGATCAGCCCCTTTGGTGATTTTATAGCTGATATCTTCTTTATCTAAACCACAAAACAGATCAACAGTACGCTGTGCCAGTTGTTCTGGCCCTAACTCTTCTGCTGGGGTATTTATTGTGTCACGCACCCAATCAACAATGCGGATACGCGACTCTAATTCTTTTTTGTCCGCTTCACTTAATTGTGGCCATTCGATTGAACGTGCGCCTTTAGGTGCTCTAAAACCTAACCAAAACGCCCAACTACGTTCTAAATCCCAGCCGTCACCAACTAGAGCAACATTACGAATACCTTGACCATCAATTTTGCGTCCACCACGCTGAATGGCCCCTAAGCGGTTTTCTTCCGTTAAGTGAACGGTCATGCCAGTTTCGTTAGTGCTAATTAGTGCTTTTTCTCCCCAACATGCTGCTGCAGGTTCATTAGACAGCATGATAGGCATAATTTGTTTATTCATTTATTATCTCACTTATTATTACTGATGGCAGTTAACCTATTCAGACTACCAGATATTTACCTTTTAGCGTGATCAATTTACTGCAAAAAATCAGTCACCACCATTCTCATTAAAGCCTTTTAGCTAATTGCATGTTACTTTACGAGCAATATCCCATAAACAAACGCTGGTTACTCAGTCTTTTGAGGTATTTATTCCTCTTTTAAGGTTAAATCATACTGAGCAATAAAAACAAAAAGACTGGCAATTAACCAGTCTTTCGCATTAATCATTTACTCGATTATTCAAATTCATCAAGCCAAACTAATAAAATTGCTTCAAGAATTTTTTCATTCGATTTTTGTGGATCATCATCAAAATCGTCTAATTGGCAAATCCACTGATGCATATCGGTAAAACGAACGGTTTTTGGATCTGTATCGGGGTAGAGATCATAAAGCGCTTCCCCTATTTCACGTGTATCACTCCATTTCATTTTAAACTCCTAAAATCAGTGTTCTCTCGCATGGTTGATAGAATATTTAGGTATTTCAACGACTAAATCTTCATCAGTTACCTTCGCTTGGCAACTTAAACGACTTTCTGGCTCTAATCCCCACGCTTTATCTAACATATCGTCTTCCAGCTCTGTACTTTCACCAAGAGAGTCAAAACCTTCACGAACGATACAGTGACAAGTGGTACACGCACACGACATTTCACACGCATGTTCAATCTCAATGCCATTACGTAATGCAACATCAAGAATAGACTCACCTTCAGTGGCATCAACAACAGCACCTTCCGGGCAAAGTGTGCTATGGGGTAAAAATACAATTTTAGGCATAGTTATATCTCATCCACAGAATGACCTGCCAACGCTTGACGAATGGAAGTATCCATACGACGCGCAGCAAATTCCTGAGTTTGCTTATCCAGTTGTTTAATGGCGTTTTCAATGGCAACAGGATCTGTTCCCTCAACGCTTTCTATTAAAGTATCTACAACATTATCGATAGCCGTTTTCTCATCTTCAGTTAAGAGATGAGCATCTTCTTGTAATGCTGCGGTTAAACTTTCTAACACGCGAGCGGCTTCGACTTTTTGCTCGGCAAGACGACGAGCTTGTAAATCTTCTTTGGCATTTTCCATTGAAGATTGGATCATATTAGCGATTTCTGTATCACTAAGACCATAAGAAGGTTTTACCTGTACTGAGGCTTCAACACCAGTGGATTTTTCCATCGCACTAACGCTTAATAAACCATCAGCATCCACTTGGAAGGTAACACGTATATGTGCTCCCCCCGCCGCCATTGGTGGAATGCCCCGCAAAGTAAAACGGGCTAATGAGCGACAATCACTCACCATTTCACGTTCACCCTGTACCACATGAACACTCATGGCAGTTTGACCATCTTTAAAAGTGGTAAATTCTTGTGCTCTCGCAACAGGGATAGTGGTATTTCGTGGGATCACTTTTTCAACCAGCCCGCCCATGGTTTCTAAACCTAATGAAAGCGGAATAACATCCAACAAGAGCATTTCGCTATCAGGTTTATTACCCACCAGAATATCTGCTTGAATAGAGGCACCAATAGCGACAACTTTATCAGGGTCAATCGAAGTTAATGGTTCACGTTTAAAATAATCGCCTACCATTTGGCGCACCAGTGGCACGCGTGTTGATCCGCCCACCATAACCACTTCGAGCACCTCATCCACGTCAACATCAGCATCTTTTAATGCTCGACGAACGGATAACAACGTACGTTTAACTAAAGGTTGAATTAATGATTCAAATTCAGCGCGGGTAATTTCCCCTTTCCAACCATTGATATTGATATCAGCCACATCATTATCACTTAAAGCGATTTTAGTTTCTGAGGCAATATCAAGTAATTGACGTTGTAAAATAACATCATTTTGATAGCCAAATCCCGCACGCTCTCTGATCCAGTCGGCTAACATCATATCAAAGTCATCACCGCCTAACGCAGTATCACCACCAGTTGCTAAGACTTCAAACACCCCTTTAGTTAAACGTAAGACAGAGATATCAAAAGTTCCGCCCCCTAAGTCGTAAACGACAATAGTGCCTTCTTTTCCGGAATCTAATCCATAAGCAATCGCGGCAGCAGTAGGTTCATTTAATAAACGTAATACATGTAAACCTGCACGACGTGCTGCTTCTTTAGTGCCTTGACGCTGTGCATCATCAAAATAAGCAGGTACAGTGACAACCACACCATCAAGTTCACCACCTAATGATTGTATTGCACGCTCTGCTAAGGCTTTTAAAATATCCGCAGAAACTTGAATAGGATCGACAATGCCAGCAGGTGTTTTAATTAATGGCAGTCCACTATCATTGTCATGAAAATGGTAAGGGAGGTTAGGATAACGACTGGTTATATCATTTAGCGAGCGCCCCAGCATTCGTTTTATTGAGCTGATAGTATTGGCGGGATCTTTTTCGGCTTCTTGTTTCGCCTGCCAGCCAACATTAATATTATCAACTTGATACTGCACAACAGATGGCAATAAATAGCGACCTTCACTATCAGAAAGCGCTTCAGCTTGCCCACTACGTACAGTGGCAACAAGTGAGTGTGTTGTTCCTAAGTCAATACCCGCAGCTAATCGACGCTGATGTGGCGCAGGTGTTTGTCCTGGCTCGCTAATTTGTAATAATGACATAACAATTTTCCTTAAAAACCATCAAACAAGCGTTCTTCAAGATGCTCGACTTGCTCTTTTAATTTCGCGAGAAAACGTAATTTTCTCACATTGTCTGCGGCAATGTCCCAAGTCTGACTGTCCAGTGTTTTCACCATTTCATCATAGCGTACAGTGTACATTTTCTCTAAGCGCGCAGAAAAATCAGCCAGTAAATTTTCAGCATCAGTACTATGCTCTATATCATCCAGCTCTTCACGAAGCGTAAGCTGCTCCATAAGAAAAGCCGTATCGTGCATCGTTTGTTGCTCATTAGCAATATCGATGCCCTGTAAAGAGAGCATATATTCAGCTCTTGAAAGTGGATTTTTTAAGGTTTGATAAGCCTGATTGATAGTCGAAGCAAACGATAATGCTTGTACTTGCTCTTTGTCAGATTTACCCGCAAAACGATCGGGGTGATATTGACGTTGCATCTCTTGATAACGAGAAGCAAGCTGTTGTTTATCAATATCAAAACGATTAGGCATGCCTAATAGGGTGAAATAGTCCATACTTCTGCTCTTGGATTAATTGATATTAATACCGTGTATAAATATTGATTACACGGTAAAGCTTTCTCCACAACCACATTCGTTAGCCACGTTTGGGTTGTTAAACTTAAAGCCCTCGTTTAATCCTTCTTTAACGAAATCAAGCTCTGTTCCATCTAAATAGACCATGCTTTTACCGTCAATAATAACTTTCACACCTTTATCTTCAAAAACGGTATCTTCGTCATTGATGACATCAGCAAACTCAAGAACATAAGCCATCCCAGAACAGCCTGATGTTCTTACGCCTAAACGCAAACCTTCACCTTTGCCACGATTAGCAAGAAAAGAGCGAACACGGTTAGCAGCGGCTTCTGTAAGGGAAATTGACATGGCACACCTCACTCATAAAGAACGAAAGCGGACACTGAAACATAACCTTCAGCATCCGCCAATATTTTATTTTTTTATTATAACAGGCAATTATTTGCCTTGGCGTTTGCTTTTATAGTCTGCAATCGCGGCTTTTATTGCATCTTCAGCCAGAATTGAACAGTGAATTTTCACTGGTGGTAATTCTAACTCTTCAGCAATTGCGGTATTTTTAATCGCTTCTGCTTCATCTAAGGTTTTACCTTTCATCCATTCGGTAACCAAAGAGCTTGATGCAATCGCTGAGCCACAACCATAAGTTTTAAAACGTGCATCTTCAATTACACCGTTATCATCAACTTTGATTTGTAGCTTCATGACGTCACCACAAGCTGGTGCGCCTACCATACCGCTCCCCACTGTAGGGTCGTTGTTATCAAATGAACCCACATTACGAGGATTTTCATAATGATCAATTACTTTATCGCTATAAGCCATGATTTAACTCCTGAAAACGTCTGATTAATGGTGAGACCATTCGATACTGTTGATATCAACGCCTTGTTTATGCATTTCCCAAAGTGGAGAAAGATCACGTAAGCGACCAATTGCACTGTGAATTTGTTCAATTGCATAATCGATTTCTTCTTCAGTGGTGAAACGACCTAAAGAGAAACGAATAGAACTATGTGCTAATTCATCGGTTAATCCTAAAGCACGTAGTACATAAGAAGGCTCTAAACTTGCTGATGTACAGGCTGAACCTGAAGATACAGCAAGATCTTTCAGTGCCATCATTAATGATTCACCTTCAACATAGTTGAAGCTGACATTAAGAATATTTGGCGCTGTATGTTCTAAAGAACCATTGATATACACTTCTTCAATATCTTTGATGCCATTCCATAAACGTAAACGTAATTCATTTAAACGTTTAGTTTCATCAGCCATTTCTTCTTTCAATATACGGTAAGCTTCACCCATACCCACAATTTGGTGAACGGCTAATGTACCTGAACGCATACCACGCTCATGCCCACCACCATGCATTTGTGCCTCTAAGCGAATGCGTGGTTTACGGCGAACATAAAGCGCACCAATACCCATAGGTCCGTAAACTTTATGTGCAGAAAGAGAAAGTAAATCGACTTTTAATTTGGAGAGATCGATTGGTAATTTACCGACGCTTTGCGTTGCGTCAACGTGGTAAATAATGCCTTTGCTACGGCATAATTCACCAATAGCAGCAATATCTTGCACCACACCAATTTCATTATTCACGTGCATGATAGAAACTAAAATAGTGTCATCACGCATAGCGGCTTCGAGTTCTTTCAAATCAATTAAGCCATCGCTTTTTGGTGCTAAGTAGGTCACTTCAAAACCTTCACGCTCAAGCTGACGACAAGTATCTAAAATCGCTTTATGCTCAGTTTTTGATGTGATGATGTGCTTACCTTTTTTCTGATAAAAGTTTGCAACACCTTTTAGTGCCAAGTTATCTGCTTCAGTTGCCCCTGAGGTGAAAACAATTTCACGAGGATCAGCACCAATAAGATCAGCAATCTGATTACGAGCGATATCGATCGCTTCTTCAGCTTGCCATCCAAAACGGTGCGAACGAGAGGCTGGGTTACCAAAAATGCCGTCAATAGTCAGGCATTGCATCATTTTTTCAGCAACTCGAGGATCAACGGGTGTGGTTGCTGAATAATCTAGATAAATGGGTAATTTCATTGCTCACTAACTCCAAAGACGACAGATCTTCTTTAATAATTTTGTTTTGTTTGCCTAGAGATCGCCGTTAAACTCGCATATTAACAATGGTTTCTTGTAAACGACCATTGATAGCATGACGTTTTTCATTGTCTTGACGATCAGCGACATCCATAACCTCTTCGTTATTAACTAACTCTTCAAGGCTAATGCTGCTAAGGAAACTGGTAATACGATCACTTAAATCACGCCACAAAGTATGAGTCAGGCAACGATCGCCACCTTGACATCCTTCTTTATTACCCTGACAACGGGTAGCATCAACAGATTCATCAACTGCTGAAATGACTTGAGCAACAAAAATTTGCCCCGCTTCACGACCGAGTAAATAACCACCACCCGGGCCACGCACACTTGCGACTAATTCATTTTTACGTAAACGTGAAAAAAGCTGCTCAAGGTAAGAAAGGGAAATCCCTTGACGCTCAGAAATATCAGCGAGGGGGACAGGGCCTTGCTGCGAATGCAATGCAACATCAAGCATAGCAGTAACTGCATAACGCCCTTTTGATGTCAGTCTCATAACAAATACTCCGTGGTGAACAATAGTCAAATTGTGTCATTCCTGAGTAATTTAGTCAACTATTTATCTGAGTGTTTTAGTCAGGTATTAAGCTCAGCAACAATGACGCATGTTAATCAACTTAATCCTTTATTTCTTAGCCCATTTTTCAACGGATGTTAAAATACCACGTAAGATATGAAGCTCTTGTGTTTCTGGACGTGCGCGTGTAAACAAACGGCGTAAACGACTCATCACTTGTCCTGGATGTTTAGGACGAATAAAACCAGACTCATTAAGTACCTGCTCTAAGTGAACATAAAAGCGTTCAATATCTTCAGCGGGTGGATAATCAATCTCTGATGAAGCATTTTCCTCTTGTTTTTCCTGTTGAGCAAGTGCAGCCATGCGAATTTCATAACAAACAAGTTGCACCGCCATCGCTAAGTTTAAAGAGCCATATTCAGGGTTGGTAGGAATATAGAGGTGGTAATCACATTTTTGTAATTCTTCATTAGTTAAGCCTGTGCGTTCACGGCCAAAGATCACCGCAACGGGCTTATTTGCTGCCTCTTTTACGCAACGTTCACCACATTCACGAGGTGCTAGCATTGGCCAAGAGAGCGTACGATTACGCGCACTTGTTCCAATCACTAACCCACAGCCTTCAATGGCATCATCAATAGTATCAACAATATGAGCATTGCCAATAACATCGCTTGCCCCTGCTGATAAGGCTATAGAGTGAGAGTCGGGTTTTTCTTTAGGATTAACAAAATAAAGATTCGTTAATCCCATGGTTTTCATAGCACGAGCTGTCGAGCCCATATTGCCTGTATGTGAAGTTTCGACAAGGATAATGCGAATATTTTCTAACATTGATTTCTAACTAATTGTTTTATGATCCATCTATTTTATCACAAATGTAGCCAAAAACGCGAACGCCTGTTATACTTCGCCTCGTTTTTTATCCCCGTTCTTTAACATCTTGTGGAAGATAACCATGCATCCGATGCTGAATATTGCCATACGTGCTGCACGTAAGGCTGGTAATTTAATCGCCAAAAATTACGAAAATCCTGAATCTGTAGAAACGAGCCAGAAAGGTAGCAATGATTTTGTCACTAATGTTGATCGCGAAGCGGAACAGGCAATCATTGAAATCATTCGTAAATCTTATCCAAAACACACCATTATTACGGAAGAAAGTGGCGAGTTACTCGGTGAAGATCACGATATCCAATGGGTTATAGATCCACTTGATGGCACCACTAACTTTATTAAACGCCTACCACATTTTTCTGTTTCTATCGCTGTACGTATCAAAGGTCGCACAGAAGTTGCTGTGGTTTACGATCCTATGCGTAACGAACTTTTCTCAGCTGTTCGTGGTCAAGGTGCACAATTAAATGGTTACCGCCTCCGTGGCTCTAATGCACGTGATTTAGATGGTGCTGTTTTAGCAACTGGTTTCCCATTCAAAGCAAAACAACATTCAGCAGCTTATATGAATATGCTGACTAAACTGTTTGTACCATGCGCTGATTTTCGTCGCACAGGTTCAGCAGCATTAGATTTAGCTTATGTTGCCGCGGGTCGTGTGGATGGCTTCTTTGAAATTGGTTTAAAACCTTGGGATTTCTTAGCAGGTGAACTTATTGCTCGTGAAGCGGGTGCAATTGTATCTGACTTTACTGGTAATCACGGCTATCTACAAACTGGTAATATTGTTGCGGGTAATCCTCGAGTTGTCCGAGCATTATTGGCAGAAATTCGTAGCGAATTAACTGATGCTTTAAAACGTTAATTGATACGAATAACAATAAAATATAAAAAAACTATCTTATAAATGATCCCCAATAGTTGGACAGCCAATTACTGGGGGTCTTTTTTATTGCCTATGCGTTTTCAATTAAAAGGGCATTTACTGAAAGTTGGCTAATTTCTTGTGCAATCTTATCTAATAGTTGTGATGTTATCTCTTGCTTATTAACACGTAATAGAAAAGCTTTTCTTGCAATGACAAACCCTAATATCTGACCAATAAGAGCATGAGCACGAATAGTGATTGTTACTTCATCACTCTTTGTATCCATTAATCCAACTAAACGAGAAAGACGAAGATGAAAAGGCTCAATCAGATTACTATAAATAAGATCGTAATTTTCCGTCGGTTCTAACTGTTCACGTAGAATCAACTGACTGTAATAATGGCGTTTTGGTGATAATAATGCACGAGCTAAACCTGTAACTAGTAATAGAACTAATTCAGCCACTTTTTCATTTTTATAAGGTCGGTTTTCTTTCAATAAAAACTGAAGCTTATTATCAAATTGGTCAAACTGAATTTCAGAGGCTAATTCTGTAGCAATATATCGGATCACTGCTGTATAAACCCCTAATTTTCCGCCAAAATGGTAAGGTATTGCTGATTGATTAACACCAGCATCTTGCGCAAGTTGTCGCGTTCTCAATCCACTGATCCCATGTAGTGCAAAAAGCCTAATACCTTCTTGCACTAATTTCTCTTGAGTTTGTTCTGTACT
Organism: Proteus sp. MB838; assembly: GCF_054767435.1. Taxonomy (NCBI): domain Bacteria; kingdom Pseudomonadati; phylum Pseudomonadota; class Gammaproteobacteria; order Enterobacterales; family Morganellaceae; genus Proteus; species Proteus sp. MB838. Next base: position 68,371 of record NZ_BAABMO010000007.1, on the reverse strand, counting down.
TACTGCAGTTTTACTGGTGTTTTTCATTATAATCAACTAGTTACTATTAGGACTATATATCTGCCCGCATTAATTGTGTTGAGTTAGAATTTAACTCAATCCCTTTGCTTTTGCCAACCACAACAGTGCCACCTAAATTACATAAGTGGTGGCCGAAGCCACAATTAGGCTCAAAAGCAAATGTCATACCTTCTTGTAATACCAATTCTCTCCCTGGATTAGGTAATCGCTCAATTTGTTTATAACGATGAGCAAGAGGTAATGATTCAATACCTGGCGCTGTGCCAAAGCCGATTGGACCATAAGGATTAATACTGTGAATAAGTGGATGAACATGCCATCCCCCTGATTCTAATAGTGGTTTTTCCATTAAATCAACGACTTCACCAAAGGTTATCCCTGCTTTTAAATGTTCAACGCCAATTTCATAGCATTCACGTGCAACTAATGCTGCTTTTTCTAAGTTTTCGTGAATTTTACCTACAGCAACCGCCGCTTGATGTTGCGTTTCATACATTCCATATAAAGCAAAAATCTCTGATAATATAATATCACCCATTTGAATTTCACGAGGTGCTTGTGAGCGATATTGCCAAACAGGAGGCCCCCAACCGATATACTCAGATCCTGATCCCATTAAAATTTCAGCGGTAAATCCACCCCTTGATAAACAAGTGGCAGTAATTGCGGCCGCAAGCTCCGCCTCTGTTGCACCAGGCCTTGCAGTCACTCGCATTGCCTCGCTCATTGCTTCACCAATGGCGGCAGCATATCTTACATGAGCGAGCTCTTCTTCACTTTTAACTGATGCCCGTCTAAAGAAATCACGATACACACTGCTAAATTTTGCATAAGGAAATGCTTCCTTAATACCATTTAGAGTATTAAATGGCATTGCACCATCAAAATAAAATGGGGGATAAGGTTCTAAGCCAATAATACCAATATGTGCATTTTGTTGTACTCCCATCTCTTTTAGAAAATGAGCAATACTACGCCCTGTTTTTCCTACAACAAGATTATCTTCATCAATCCACTGCAAATCACCACGTAGTTTTGCCTGCATATGATCAGCTATCATCATTGGTGCAAAAGTAACTATCAATGGTTTCTTATCTTCATGAAAAATAACAACCGATCCTAATCTGTCATTTGTAAAATAGTGGTCAATACAAAACGGTGCAGGTGCCGCCGATTCTCTATCACCATAAATAATTAATGTATCTAATTGGTTATCTCTCATAATGTCTCTAGCTAACTGCCAGCGTCGGTCTCTTTCTTGTAAAGAAAAACTAGCTGGGAGCACTGATTTACTTTTCATAGTAATACCTTCTTCTATTCATTCATTTGAATGAATTAAATTTAGCTTTAATATTTAAAATGATCAATCGTTTGGTTGATCAAAAAATGCGCTTTAAAAAATAAAAAGAAAAAAACCTGTAATATCAAAAGGTATTACAGGCTTAGACGTTTATGAAAAATAGGAAATAAAAAGATTAAGTATTTTGCGGTTGTACTTTCGGTCTAATAAACATTGCAGGAATAGTTAATGCCGCCATCAACCAGAAAATGAGGTATTCTTGGTTAGGGAGTTTTTCATATAACCATCCCGATACAATCGTCATAATAGCGATACTTCCCCCCATTGCTAGAGCAGAATAAACCGCTTGTAAACGAATAATTTCATGCTCTTGACGTGCAGTAATAAAACGCATTGCCGCTAAATGGCATACGGTAAATGTGCCACTATGCAAAATTTGTACAATAATAAGTGCCGGTAATGCTGTAAAACTGCCCATCATCCCCCAGCGCAATAGCCCTGCAAATGCTGAAAGTAATAATAAGTTTCGAGCACTCCAACGGCGGAATAAACGACGGCTAAACATAAAGACAACCACTTCAGCAACTACGCCTAAGGACCAAAGATAACCAATCGTTGCTGTATCATAGCCTGCTTTTTCCCAATAGAGTGCGCTAAAACCGTAATAAGCAGCATGAGCACCTTGTAGTAAAGAAACACATAATAGAAAACGCCAGACTGGGCCATCTGAAATCAGTTTCATAAATGAAACATGATGGTGTTCCGCTTTTTTGACCTTACCTTGGGGCATGATTTTCGGACGTAACATTGAGGTAAGGAATAATGCAAGAGTACTGGCAATCAATCCATAAAGAATAATCGGGTGTCCAAAAGCATCAATCAATATCCCCAATAATGAGGAACTAATAATAAATGCAATAGATCCCCAAACCCGAATTTTTCCATAATCTAAAGGAAATTGTTTTTGCCATGTTCCCGCAAGTGAATCTCCCAAAGGCACCATGGGTGCAAAAAAAACGTTAAATCCGGTCATTACCAAAAAGAGCCAAGCCCAATGAGTGCCCAACATAAATGCAACGGTAAATAGGAGAGATAAAAAAGCAAAAAGTCGTAGTGCAGTAATGAGCTTTGATGGATCTTTTACAGCCGGCGTTAAAATCAAGCTTCCTACAAAACGAGCGGTTAAGCCCACCCCAAGTAGTAAGCCTATCATCGCAGGATCAACCCCCTCGCCTTTTAACCAGATAGACCAAAAAGGCAAGAAAATACCATATGAGAAAAAATACGTAAAATAATCTAAGGCAAGCCACAGTGTTGATGGAATAACCATCCAACCCCCCATTTTTAACATGCAAAAAAACCCGCCAAGAACATGTTCTCGAAGCGGGCTTGTATAACGGGTTTTATTATATCGTTACAAACTTATGCGTAAACTGGAAATTTAGCGCAGATATCCAAGACTTTTTGTTTCACTTTTTCAATGTTCGCTTCATCATTGATATTATCAAGGACATCACACATCCAACCGGCTAAATCTTTTGCTTCCGCTTCTTTAAAACCACGACGTGTAATCGCTGGAGAACCAATACGAATACCAGATGTAACAAATGGACTGCGAGGATCATTTGGCACACTATTTTTGTTCACAGTGATATTAGCACGACCCAGTGCAGCATCAGCATCTTTACCTGTAATATCTTTATCAACTAAGTCTAATAAAAACAGGTGGTTCTCTGTGCCACCAGATACTACTTTATAACCGCGCGCTAAGAAAACGTCTACCATTGCTTTCGCATTTTTTGCAACTTGTTGCTGGTAAACTTTAAACTCAGGTTCCATTGCTTCTTTTAATGCAACGGCTTTACCCGCGATCACATGCATTAAAGGACCACCTTGAGAGCCAGGGAATACGGCAGAGTTTAATTTCTTATAAAACTCTTCATCGCCACCCTTAGCAAGGATAAGACCACCACGAGGACCCGCTAATGTTTTGTGTGTTGTTGTAGTCACAACGTGAGCATGTGGTACTGGGTTTGGATAGACACCCGCTGCAATCATACCTGCAACGTGAGCCATATCGACAAATAAGTAAGCCCCTACGCTATCTGCGATTTCACGCATTTTAGCCCAATCAACCAAACCTGAATAAGCTGAAAAACCACCAATGATCATTTTTGGTTTATGCTTTTTAGCTTGCTCAGCGATATCTTGGTAATCAATTTTACCTGCTTCATCAATACCATAAGGAACGATATTGTAGAGTTTACCAGAGAAGTTAACCGGAGAGCCGTGAGTTAAGTGACCACCTTGGGCCAAATTCATCCCTAATACTGTATCGCCCGGTTTAAGTAATGCCATATACACAGCCGCATTCGCTTGTGAACCAGAGTGAGGTTGTACGTTTGCATAATCAGCACCAAATAGTGCTTTGGCACGATCAATGGCTAATTGTTCAACAACATCAACGTATTCACAACCACCGTAGTAGCGTTTACCTGGATAACCTTCTGCATATTTGTTGGTCAGCTGAGATCCCTGCGCCTGCATAACACGAGGACTAGTATAGTTTTCAGAAGCAATTAATTCGATGTGCTCTTCTTGACGAGTCACTTCACCTTCCATTGCATTCCATAATTCCGGATCGTAATCAGCAATATTCATTTCACGTTTTAACATTCACATCTCCTGACTCAGCTAACTTCACTAAAGGCGAACTCCCTTACGGGAGTAAGAATGACATACAGTGTAAACTCTTTTTCCTCATTGAGATAGTCCCAAAAGAAAAAATACGCAATCGTTTGCTAAGCCACTATAACACAGTTCTATTACTTTTTGATAACCTCATTTTATCTGCTGTTTTTGTTCTTTTTGAGGCACATCTCGCTAATTTATGTAAACCCTCAACATCATTCTCTAAGATTTCCCCATTTTCCTAAAAAAAAATAAAAACTCAGATTTACAAATAAAGCAAAAAGATATAAGTTGTATTAAAAATACATGTTATAAAAATCATATTAAACTGAATATTTTTCAGGAGCAATTATGTTAGATGCACAAACTATCGCGACAATTAAATCCACTATTCCTCTTATTGCTAAAACAGGCCCCGCGTTAACGGCGCATTTTTACGACAGAATGTTCTCTCGCCATCCTGAGTTAAAAGATATTTTTACTATGAGCCACCAAAGCAGTGGCGCACAACGTGAAGCGTTATTTAATGCGATATGTGCTTATGCAACGCACCTTGAGGATTTACCTGCTATTTTGCCGGCGGTAGAAAAAATTGCACAAAAACATGCCAGTTTGAATATTCTTCCTGAACATTATCCTATTGTTGGAGAAAACTTATTAGCCACCATTGATGAAATGTTTAACCCGGGCAAAGAAGTGCTTGATGCTTGGGGAGCCGCTTACCAAGTTTTGGCTGATGTCTTTATTAATCGGGAAGAGCAAATTTATCAACAAAAAGAACAAGCTTCAGGAGGCTGGCGAGGATTACGTCACTTTAAAGTTAAGCATAAAGTAAAACAAAGTGAGGTTATTACCAGCTTTGAATTAGAGCCTGAAGATGGACAAGCGGTTACACCTTACCGTGCAGGCCAATATTTAAGTATTTATATTCGTGATGAGAAACTTGCAAATCAAGAAATTCGTCAATATTCCTTAACACAATCGGCAAACAATAAAACCTATCGTATTGCGGTAAAACGTGAAGATAAGGGGATTTTATCTAATTTTCTTCATGACCATATCCAAGAAGGAGACATCTTACAAGTTGCCGCACCAGGGGGCGATTTTTATTTAGATATCTCATCAACAACGCCTGTCACATTAATTTCAGCAGGTGTAGGCTTAACTCCTATGTTAGCGATGTTGCACACTCTCTCTTCTCACCAAGCACAAGTCAATTGGTTACATGCAGCAGAGCATGGTGGCGTGCATGCTTTTAAGGAAGAAATCGCACAAGCAGGAAAGCAAATTGAACAATATCAACAAGCAGTATGGTATCGTCTCCCTCGTACTGAAGACATTATCAATAAAGACTATCAATTTGAAGGGTTGATGGATTTAACCAAGATACATGAATGGCTATCAATACCTAATATGCAGTTCTATTTCTGTGGACCATTACCTTTTATGCAATCTGTCGCTAAACAACTTATTGCTCTCGGTATTGAAAGCGATAAACTTCATTATGAGTGCTTTGGCCCTCATGCTGTTATTAGCCAATAACAGCCAGAATAGGTAAGAAAATAAATTAATAAGGAAAAAGCGCTGATTATTTTACTATTCAGCGCTTTTTATATTGGAAACAACTAACTATTTAATAAGTAACTTTTATTGATGTCGGTATAACATGATATTTAGACGAATAGCGATACCAAATAACACTAATTAAACAGAGTGTATAGCCGAACAACTCGCTACCTTCTTCCACCATATTTTTTACTGTGCGGTTATAGTCTTCACCTAACAATTTCTCCCACAAAATCCCCATACCAAATAAGCGAGAGAATAGTAAAACACTGAGCAAACCCGCCATAAGCATTCCTTGACTAGAATGCGTTATAAAATGGGTTAAGCCATATAATGTTTTTTCCCTTCTCTGATAGCGATCGCTATACAGACAAATGTTACCGTTAATGCAAACCAAACCCATGAACCATGTGCTAATTGGTCAAAAACACCATCTAACTCACGAATTAAGATACACAAGAAAAAGCCCATAATCAGTGTGTATCCCCCTCTCATTTCTGGCTGTTTATAAGCAGGTATAAAGAAAAGAAGACATATTATAGCCACAATAAGTTCTTGCCCCAGTTCGGTTGCTGAGGTTTCAGAAATACCATTATTCAGCACCAAAATATCGAGGAAAATAAACCCTGTTGTTATTGCCACAATCATGGCGGAAAACAAAAATAAAGCAAAACGCTTTAATAAATAGCTAAGCACGATATTACCCATAGAATAATAAATATTTAAGTTGATGATAATAACTGTCTACAAAAGTTATTGAATAACATTTTGTGCCTTAAAAGGTGAGAATTTTAGTAAAATAAATTGTTTATTATCATCAATAGACTTGTATAAGATATAAATAGCACAATAGGTGAAACATAAAAAAACATTTTATGAACAAAGAAAGGTAATTATTAATATTACTTATTTAATGAGTATAATTATCAGCAATACAAATCATTTATTATTACTTATAAATTTATAAAAGATAATCAGCAAATAAATAAACTTATTGAGATAATATAAAAAAGAATTAATTAATAAAGATAAAAAAAACCCGATAATTAAACTAATAATCATCAGGTTTCATAAACAACGCTTATTTATTTTTTAAATAGCTTCTTCGTCTTGCTCTCCAGTACGAATACGGATAACTCGATTCACATCAAAAACAAAAATTTTACCGTCGCCAATCTTCCCCGTTTGAGCGGTAGTCATTATAGTATCGACACAAGTTTCAGCTATTTCATCAGCAACAACGATCTCAATTTTTACTTTAGGTAAAAAATCGACCATATATTCTGCACCACGATAAAGTTCGGTATGCCCTTTCTGACGACCAAAGCCTTTTACCTCTGTTACCGTCATACCCGTGATACCAACTTCGGCTAGTGCTTCTCTTACATCATCTAATTTAAACGGCTTAATTATCGCTTCAATTTTTTTCATCGGATTATCCTGCTATTACCAGTTATGGCGACCAAAACCGCTTGTGATCGGATAGCGACGATCTTTACCAAAATTACGACTGGTAATACGCGGTCCTACCGGTGCTTGACGACGCTTATATTCATTAATATCGACTAATTTTACCACTTTACGAACAATGGCTTCATCAAATCCAGCCGCAACCAAGTCAGAAACAGATTTATCTTGCTCAACATAGCCTTCAAGAAGGGCATCTAAAATATCATAAGGTGGCAGATTATCTTGATCTGTTTGTCCTGGTGCTAATTCTGCTGAAGGAGGCCTATCAATCACACGTTGTGGAATAGCGGGTGAAAGAGTATTACGATATTTAGCCAGTTCAAATACCAGTGTTTTAGGAACATCTTTTAAAACATCAAAGCCCCCCGCCATATCACCATATAAGGTCGAGTAGCCTACGGCAGATTCACTTTTATTACTCGTGGTGAGCACTAACCGACGACGTTTATTGGACATCGCCATTAAAATAACCGCACGACAACGCGCTTGTAGGTTTTCTTCTGTGGTATCGACAGCGCTACCTTTAAACATAGGCGAAAGTTGATCCATAAAAGCATCAAACATCGGCTCAATAGAGACAGTATCAAACTCAACACCTAATAAATCAGCTTGCTCTTTCGCATCGTGAATACTCATTTCTGAGGTATAGCGAAATGGCATCATTACCGCTTGAACGCTCTCTTTACCTAACGCATCAACGGCAATTGCAACTGTTAAGCCTGAGTCGATGCCCCCTGATAATCCTAATATAGCGCCTTTAAAACCATTTTTTGTCACATAATCACGCGTTGCCAGCACTAGTGCTTGATAAACTTGCGCTAAAGGAGAAAGCTCTGGTGCCGCATCTTGCATCGGTACGATAGTTAACTCATCAAACTCCACCACAGCCACTTGCTCATCAAAAGCCGCTAAACGATGGGTGATTGTTCCTCGTTCATCAAAGACTTTAGAACATCCATCAAAAACCAATTCATCCTGACCACCAATTTGGTTGAGATATACCACAGGCAGATGCGTTCTTTGGCAATGTTCTTTAATTAATTGGGTACGAATATGCGGCTTTTCACGACTATAAGGTGAAGCATTAATAGAAAGAACCAGATCAGCACCCGCTTGTTTTAGTGCATCAATAGGCTCGTTGATCCAAATATCTTCACAAATTAATAATCCTAAATGATAGCCTTTAAAAGGCACAACACAACGTTCATTTCCTTGTTGGAAATAACGTTTTTCATCAAATACACCATAATTAGGTAGCTGTTGTTTGAAGTAACGCGCCTGTAACTCACCTTGATAGAAAAATGACAGTGCATTATAAATAGTGCCGTTTTGCCACCAAGGATGCCCAACCACAATGGCCGTTTTCTTACTTGCTTGTTCTAAACGAACCAGTTGCTCTTCACAACGTTGTTGGAAATCAGGGCGAAATAGTAGATCTTCAGGAGAGTAACCGCATAACGCAAGCTCAGAAAACAAAACCAGATCGGCATCTTCTTGCGCTTTTACGGTGGCTAACATGCGTTCACAGTTGCCTTCAATATCGCCAACAACCCAGTTTAACTGAGCAAGTGCGAGTTTTAATTTACGACTCATAAAAATTAGTCTCTCCAGCTATCTTTGCTATCTAAAGAAAGCAAGTTTAAAAAAATTTTTGTTATCTACAAAGATCATTCTTTGAAATCATTGGCATCAAGTCCATGACGTGACAACAATTTATAAAATTCTGTTCGATTTCGCCCTGCCATCCTTGCAGCTTGAGTGACATTGCCCTTTGTCATCTGCAATAACTTCCTTAAATAGGTCATCTCAAAATGGCCTCTTGCTTCAGCAAAAGTAGGTAATGCGGTATTTTCCCCTTGCAATGCTTGTGTGACAAGGGCTTCGCTAATCACAGGTGCAGTCGTTAAAGCGACACATTGCTCGATGACGTTAACTAACTGACGCACATTTCCCGGCCAACTTGCTGTCATTAGACATTTCATCGCATCCGTTGAGAAGCTACGCACAAAAGGTTTATGTCGTTTTGCTGATTCACGCAATAAATGGTTAGCAAGAACAGGGATATCCTCGGCTCTTTCGCTCAACGTGGGGATACGTAAATTCACCACATTTAAACGATAGTATAAATCTTCTCGAAATTCATTACGCTCCATCGCTTTTGGCAAGTCACGGTGGGTTGCAGAAAGAATACGCACATCAATATCAATATCACGATTACTGCCTAATGGCCGCACTTTACGCTCTTGTAATACACGCAATAATTTCACTTGCAATGCCATTGGCATATCACCAATTTCATCCAGAAATAGAGTGCCTCCTTCTGCCGCTTGGAAAAGTCCTTCACGACTACTTACCGCGCCAGTAAAAGCACCTTTAGCATGTCCAAATAGTTCAGATTCTAATAATTGTTCAGGTAAAGCACCGCAGTTAATAGCAATAAAGGGTTTTTTAGCTCGTGGGCTGGCGCGGTGGATTGCTTGAGCAAGGACTTCTTTACCCGTACCGCTTTGCCCATTAATCAGTACGCTAACATCGGATTGTGCAACTAACTTGGCTTGCTCTAATAAACGTAACATTTGGGGGCTACGGGTCACGATATCTTTTGACCACTCTTCATCAGATACCGTCGTCACTAATTCTAATGCTTCATCGATAGCTTTATAAAGCGCATCTCTATCAACAGGTTTAGTCAAGAAACTAAACACCCCCTGTTGAGTTGCCGCGACAGCATCAGGAATGGAGCCATGTGCAGTTAAAATAATCACAGGCATACCGGGTTGTTGGCGCTGTATTTCTGCAAATAGCGCCATACCATCCATTTCATCCATACGTAAATCGCTGATCACCAGATCGATTTTTTCTTTTAATAATAGTTTAAGTGCTTCTTGCCCACTTTCAGCGGTAACGATATGAAACCCTTCACTTGTTAATCGCATACCCAGTAGCTTTAATAATCCCGGATCATCATCGACAAGTAAAAGATTCGCTGATTTATGGCCAGCCATGCACATTCTCCTTATTTAGATCCTGTTTCAGTAGGTTTAACCGTTGCGCTATTCTCTTTTTCTGTCGAGGTATTTTTCGCATCAGGTTTTACTTGCTCTGCTTTTGGTGGTTCAGGTTTAACTGCTGATACCGAAGGTTGTGAAACCTCATTATTTTCTTTGGTTATCGATTGCTCGCTTGCCGTTGACTTATTGGATTGCTCCGCTATCGGTTTATCGGCTGGTTTTTCTGTATTACTCGCATCTGAAGATTGAACATCAGACAGCGCTTCTTCTTGAGAAATAGCATCCACAGAAGCCCCTTGTTTTCGGCTCGATAATTGACGTTCAATTTGTGTGAGGCTTTCGAGTTTTTTACGTGTGGTATTTAACTCATGCTCTAATGCATTATTTTGTTTTTTCAGTAAATCCATTTTATTTTCCGTTTCTGTAACAAAACGGCGATTACGATTTTTCTCATCAGCGAGAGCAAGCGTAAGCGTTTGATTCTCAATCCAAGTAGATAATAGAACACGCATAGAGCTTGGAAATTGCAATTGATAGCTTTCTAATAAAACCAGCTGAGCACGACGTTCTGCAACCGTCATTCCCGCTCGCTCTAATAAAATACTTTTATAAAAGGCACCGTCCCATCCGGCAACGATAACACTACTGGCTTGACGTTGTGCTTCTGTAGACATAATACGCTGTGTGCACTCAATGGTACGTAACCAAAATAGCGGATTATTGAGCCCTTCATGATAAAAAGCAGCTAAAGTTTTACATTCTGCCCAACGATAATCGATAGTTTTTTGTTTAACAACGGGGGGTTCAGGCTCAATATTAGCAGTTTCGGTCAGCGATTTTTGTGCACATCCAGCAAGAAACATAGGCAACATTATCCAACACATATACTGTTTCCAGTGTGAAGCGATCCTCTTAATTGATGCAGGGGCCATAGATAATTGCTCATTAGCCAGTGTCTTTCGCTTTAATTTTTTATACTGATGAAAAGACACCTGTTTTTGTGACCTGATATGCATTATTTATTCTCAGAAAGTAGCGGTAGTTCAATACGAAAACAGACATCAGCATAGTCAGAATGAACAATATTTAACTCGCCATCCATTCTTTTGATACAGTCATGAGCAATACTTAACCCCAAACCACTCCCTTTGACAGCCCCTTTACGTAATAGAGAACCTTGAAAAAAGGGCTCAAAAATCATTTTTTGTTCTGATTCAGGGATCGGAGTGCCTTTATTGGCTATATCAATAACTATTTTCTGTTCAATTTGATAACTAGAGATCCAGATATTACCCGATTCAGCGCCATAGTGCACCGCATTCGAGTAGAGATTATCAATAACTCTTGATAATAACGTCGTTTCTGCTCGACATTTTTTCAGATCAAGTGAAATTATCGTCTTAATGCCTTTCGCTCGGGCGGGTAAACTATGCGCTAACACCACATCATTCACTAATGTGGTTAAATCAACTTCCTCAATTTGCTGAGGTACTTCGGAAAGTTTACGATTATAATCAAGTAGTTGCTCAATTAATAATTGAAGTTGTTTACTACTATTATCAAGAATAGCTACGACTTCTTTTTGATCTAAGGTTAAAGGCCCTGCTACTTCATCCGCTAATAATTCTGTTCCTTCGCGCATACTGGCTAACGGTGTTTTTAACTCATGAGAAATATGACGTAAAAACTCATGGCGTTGCGATTCTAGCCATGCAAGACGTTCACTTAACCAAATAATACGTTGAGCTAAAGAGCGTAATTCACGTGGCCCCTGAAACGAATTCAAGTTATTATTTAATGTACGCCCTTCCCCCAATCGGTTAATCATTTTTTCTATACCTTTAACCGGACCGATGATCATACGGGTAAATAAGGCAATTAAAATCAGGCTAAAAACAAAAACAATTAAACTTTGCCAACCAAAATAACGCCCTTTTTCAGCAATAGCCATTTGTAGTTGCTCGCCACGACTAAAAATAATCTCTTTGGTTAACACGACAATGCGGTTATTGGCATAAGAAAATTGCTCTAATGCTTGTTGCATTTGAGAAGTGGGTTCACTATTTTTGCATTGAATTGATTTGAGCGTTTTCAAAGAAGTATTCAAGGCTTGTGCTTCTTTAGACTCAGAAAGAGGGATGATGGTCTGCTGCAAGGTAGAGAACATTTTGCTGTATTGTTGATAACGCTGTTGATACATTTCTTCATCAGTTTTATCACGCAATACACAATATCGTCGATAATTTCCTTCCATTTCAATAGCTAAATTACGCATCACCTCACTACGCTCGGTATCCGCTAACGCATTTTTATTGGTAATAGCGGCTTGGTTACTAAGCTGATCCAAACTTTGATAAGCCTGATAGGCAAGGACGAGAAGCGGTAACAGCACCATCCAAAATGCCATGATAACCAATTGTCTTAAAGATCGGGGGAAAATACGCCACTTTTTCAATGAAATCATCTCAACACCTATTAGAGTAATGCGATGCTACATGACTTAATAACAAGAAAAAAGTCCGACATTGAAATTCAGATAGGAAAACGAACACAAGCGAGAACACGCAACAGGCTCTAGAAATGGGAGAGCGGAATATCTTACTGAGATATTCCGCTCGTCAATATTCATCTCTTTTCTCTCTAAAAGAGAATGAAGGTGGTGCCTCACTCCACGTGTCGCCCTGTGTTTGATAAGGCCCGAAGGCGAGTATCATGATGTTGGACGGTAGGCACCTTACTCTGGCGTCATTCTTGGCTTATGTGGTATGTTCCCACCCATATTGTGGACCGACATAAAAAGTTGAATGAGCAACTGATTAATATAATGCACAAGGCGTGCCAACTTTTCGATTAAAATCATAAGATATTAATTTTAAACAAAAAAGTATTTTTATCTTACTAAAATAAAAAACAGCCTCAATTTTTGATAGCGAAAAAATCAACAAGCTGTCTCCATTTCCAGACACCGTTAATTAAAAAATATTAAATTATTAAAATTCAACAAGTTAAATGTCACCTTTTGGCGACAATGAAAAAATGATGTGTCGTCGATTTTATACATTGATAATTTTTTCCTTTTATATCAACAAAATAAAGCCCCTCTAACTTGAGGGGCTTTGGGTTATAACACTGACTCTTTTTTATTACATCATTAGTCAAATTGCTTTCTGGCATTACGGAATAAGCGCATCCAAGGGCTATCTTCTCCCCAATTTTCTGGATGCCAAGAATGGCTCACAGTTCTAAAAACGCGCTCAGGGTGAGGCATCATGATTGTTGAGCGGCCATCTGTTGTGGTAACAGCGGTGATCCCTTTTACTGATCCGTTAGGGTTTAATGGGTATTGCTCTGTTGGTTGACCATAGTGATCAACAAAACGCAGTCCTACTAAATTTTGTGCTTCTAACTGCGCTAATTGTGCAGCGTCACGAAATTCAGCAAAACCTTCACCATGAGATACCGCAATTGGCATCTGTGAACCCGCCATACCTTGTAATAATAGCGACGGGCTATCAGTCACTTTTACTAAGCTAAAGCGGGCTTCAAAACGCTCTGAGCGATTGCGTACAAAGCGCGGCCATAAATCTGCCCCCGGAATAAGCTCGGCCAACGTTGACATCATTTGGCAACCATTACAAACCCCAAGTGATAACGTATCTTGACGTGCAAAGAATTGGGCAAACTCATCACGTAAACGATGATTAAATAAAATAGATTTAGCCCATCCCTCACCCGCACCGAGTACATCACCATAAGAGAAACCACCACAAGCAACCAGTACATCAAAATCACTTAATGAGCGTTGTGCCGTATGTAAATCACTCATATGAACATCAATAGCATCAAATCCAGCGCGATCAAAAGCTGCTGCCATTTCCACATGAGAGTTAACACCTTGCTCTCTTAATACCGCAATACGAGGACGACTGCCTGTAGCAATATAAGGCGCCGCAATATCCTCTGCGGGATCAAAGGTTAAGTGAACATTTAATCCCGGATCGTGACTATCTTGTTTGGCACGATGTTCTTCATCTGCACATTCAGGATTATCACGTAAACGTTGCATTTGCCATGTCGTTTCAGCCCACCAGACACGTAATGTACTACGTTTTTCGTGGTAAACTTCCGTTTCACGGCTTTGAATAATAATGTCATCACTTGGTGTTGCTTGCCCTAAGTAATGTAAACAATCTGCTAAACCATGTTCAGTAAACAGTGTTTCAACGCTTTCTTGATGCTCCCCTTTAATTTGGAACACCGCACCTAGCTCTTCATTAAATAGACCGGCTAAAATATCTTCGTCATAAGCACTGATATCAACATTAAGGCCACAATGTCCCGCAAACGCCATTTCGGCCAAAGTCACAAATAAGCCACCATCAGAGCGGTCATGATAAGCCAGTAATTTACCGTCGCTCACCAATTGTTGAATGACATTAAAAAACTGTTTTAACTGCTCTACATCACGTAAATCAGCCGCTTTTTGTCCTAGCTGACGATAAACCTGAGCTAATGCTGTTGCCCCTAATGCATTATGACCATTACCTAAATCGATTAGATATAAACGGTTTCCTTCTTGGGTAGAAAGCTCAGGGGTGACAGTTTTACGTACATCTTCAACACGGGAAAATGCGGTGATAACTAAAGAGAGAGGGGAAATAACTTCTTTCGTTTTCCCTTGTTCATCTTGCCAACGCGTTTTCATGGACATTGAGTCCTTACCCACCGGAATAGTAATACCTAATTGTGGGCATAGCTCTTCACCAATGGCTTTTACTGCATCATATAATCCCGCATCTTCACCAGGGTGACCCGCCGCAGCCATCCAGTTTGCGGAAAGTTTTATACGATTAAGTGACTGTACATCGCAACCCGCCATATTGGTTAAGGCTTCACCTACCGCCATTCGCGCTGATGCGGCAAAATCTAATAGTGCAATAGGGGCTCTTTCCCCTATTGACATCGCCTCGCCGTAATAACTATCTAATGTGGCCGTTGTTACCGCACAGTTAGCCACCGGAATTTGCCAAGGTCCAACCATTTGGTCACGCGCAACCATTCCCGTAACACTACGATCACCAATAGTAATTAAGAACGTCTTCTCAGCAACGGCGGGTAAATGAAGTACGCGATAAACCGCTTCTTTTAAATCGATATCTTTACGATCGAGATATTCACCTGCTGTTTGATGTGATGTGACATCACGCAACATTTTCGGCGCTTTACCTAACAAGATATCTAAAGGCATATCTATTGGTTTATTATCAAAATGTGTATCATTTAACACTAATTCACGCTCTTGTGTTGCCTCGCCAATGACCGCATAAGGGGCTCTTTCTCGTTGGCATAGCGCATCAAATAGTGGCATTTTTTCTGGGGATACCGCTAATACATAACGCTCTTGCGACTCATTACACCAGATCTCTAGAGGACTCATACCCGGTTCATCATTTAAAACGTTACGTAACTCAAAACGACCTCCACGCCCGCCATCATTGACAAGCTCAGGCATGGCATTAGAAAGCCCCCCCGCTCCGACATCATGAATAAATAAAATCGGGTTATCATCACCTAATTGCCAACAGCGATCGATAACCTCTTGGCAACGACGCTCCATTTCTGGGTTATCTCGTTGCACAGAAGCAAAATCTAAATCAGCATCTGACTGGCCGGAAGTCATAGAAGAAGCCGCACCACCTCCTAGGCCGATATTCATTGATGGGCCACCAAGTACAATTAACTTAGCACCCACGGAGATCTCACCTTTTTGCACGTGATCTTCGCGAATATTACCAATACCACCAGCCAACATAATAGGTTTATGGTAGCCTCGAATTTCAATACCATTATGACTATTAACCTGCTCTTCATAGGTTCTGAAATAACCTAATAAGGCGGGGCGACCAAATTCATTATTAAATGCGGCTCCACCTAAAGGGCCTTCTGTCATAATGTCCAGTGCACTGACAATACGTTCTGGTCTGCCAAAATCTTCTTCCCAAGGTTGTTCAAACCCCGGAATACGTAAGTTAGAAACGGAAAAACCGACTAAACCCGCTTTAGGTTTTGCCCCACGGCCTGTCGCCCCTTCATCACGAATTTCGCCGCCAGAGCCAGTTGCTGCACCAGGCCACGGGGAAATTGCCGTTGGGTGATTGTGCGTTTCCACTTTCATTAAGATATGGACAGGCTCTTGATGATAACGGTAATGCCCTTTTTCCGTATCGGGATAAAAACGCCCAGCAACGGAGCCTTCCATTACAGCAGCATTATCTTTATAAGCCGACAAGACATAATCAGGAGTTTGCTCAAAAGTATTTTTAATCATTTTAAATAATGATTTGTCTTGCGCTTTACCGTCGATTATCCAATCTGCATTAAAAATTTTATGACGGCAATGCTCTGAGTTTGCTTGAGCGAACATATAAAGTTCTACATCAGTTGGATTACGTTGCAAACGTTTAAAAGCATCTACTAGATAATCAACTTCATCATCAGCCAGCGCTAACCCCATTTCAATATTGGCAGCAACTAGCGCATCTTTACCGTGAGCAAGAACATCAATTGTTTTTAATGGGGTGGGTGTCTGTTCAGCAAATAGCGCATTAACTTGTTGATAATCGGTAAAAATTGTTTCCATCATACGATCATAAATAAAACCGTATAACAACTGCCACTGTTCTTCGGCCATCGTATCGCTATCTATATAATAAGCAATACCACGTTCAATTCTAACCACTTGTGCTAAACCACAATTATGGGCAATATCTGTCGCTTTAGTCGACCATGGTGAAATGGTTCCCGGTCGTGGTACAACAATACGCATCTCTCCAACAAGCTCATGCTCTGTTAATGAAGGGCCATAGTGCAGTAACTTGCTTAATTTAGCTTGTTCATCTTCAGATAGCTGTCCATCCACTTTTACAAAATGGATAAACTCCGCATAAATACCACGGACAGGAAGTTGGTTTTCCTGACATAAAGTTAATAGTTTATTAATACGAAAAGCGGATAAAGCGGGGGAGCCACGCAGGATTTCCATAATATTGAGTTCTCTCTTTTAGCAGCTAACCTGATCAATCATTCAGGGGAAACGCGCCTAGTATAATAGAATAACTGCTCAGACGAAACCGTTTGCGTGAACAAAATAACAGCATTTAACTTAGCGTGTTTTCATCATTAATTGGTGTAATCAAGTTGCGTCTTAGCAAAATGTTGAGCAAAATGGTCGATTACTGGAAATTTATCCATGTTTAAATGACTACTTTACACACAATAAAAAACAACGTTAACGAGAACCAACCTATTGAACAATATAAGGATTAACTATTTCGTTATCGTTATCATAGCGCTATTTTCAGCTGCGATTATTGCACTGAATATTACTTGGCCTGACAGGCAAAAAGCGCAGATAAATAAGATTTTATCTCGTGGTGAGCTTAGAGTGAGTACTATCCCTTCACCACTGATAACGATAAATGATAAAAAGGACCCCGTAGGTTTCGATTATGAATTAGTGAAACGCTTTGCTGATTATCTTGGCGTGAAACTTGTCGTTAATATGCGGACGAATATCAACCAACTCTTTGATGATCTGGAGAATAATAAAGCAGACTTTATTGCCGCTGGATTAATTTATAATAAAGAAAGGCTAGATACGACACGAAGTGGGCCAGCCTATTTCTCAGTTTCTCAACAACTGATCTATCGTAAAGGCACATTGAGGCCTCGTCGTTTTGATGAGCTTAATGGGCGCCTTGTCGTCGCAGCCGGTTCAGCTCATGCCAGCTTATTAAAAACATTAAAAGAAACGCAATATCCTGAACTCGAATGGGAAGAATCAGAGACTAAAACGACGTCACAGCTACTTGAAGAGTTATCTGAAGGTAAAATAACTTATGTACTGGCCGATTCAATCAGCGTCGCGGTACAACAACGCATTCACCCTAATGTTGCAGTCGCTTTTGAGGTGACGGAAAGTCGTCCATTAACGTGGTATTTACCAAATCAAGATGATAATAGTCTGTATGCAGCCATGTTGGATTACTTCAATCAACTTTCCCAAGACGATGTGCTCGCAAGACTAGAAGAGAAGTATTTTGGTCATGTTGGTTCATTTGACTACTTTGATACACTCTCTTTTATTACCGCCATTGACTCAATATTACCTAATTATCAACCTCTGTTTGAAAAATATGCCGAGACTTTTGATTGGCGTTTATTAGCAGCAATGGCTTGGCAAGAATCACATTGGGATCCCCATGCCACGTCACCGACAGGTGTAAGAGGCTTAATGATGCTAACACGTCCAACTGCATCAAGTATGGGTATAACAGATAGGTTAGATCCCGAAGAAAGTATCAAAGGAGGTGCGCAATATTTAAAACATCTTCTTTCTCGCCTACCAGATACTATCCCTGATGATGAAAAAATCTGGTTTGCACTTGCCGCTTATAACATGGGATATGGTCATATGTTAGATGCAAGAAAGCTAACCGAACAGCAAGGCGCCAATCCTAATAGCTGGTTAGATGTAAAAGCGCGGTTACCTTTGCTCAGCCAAAAGAAATACTATTTAGATCTTCCCTATGGTTATGCGAGAGGACATGAAGCTTATCGTTATGTTGAAAATATTCGTCGCTATCAACTCAGTTTAGAGGGATACCTACAAGCAAAAGAGAGTAAAAATAAGATCCTATCAAAAGACGAAAAAGACGATTCAGCCAATACTGCTTTATTACCGCCTCGCTCCGTAGGCTCCCCCTCTTCATCTTAGTTGTCAATTATATAGCCTCTTTTTAGGGGCTTACTACCCTCGTTTTTTATTCATCTAACCACAATTTTAGCAGCATAATCCTCTCTATGCCGTGCTATAACTTGGTATCCTCCCCCTCTTGAAGGACGGGTTTTACTGCGAACTTGATAAAAAATGTTACTATTTTAATACTTTTTTTATTAAAAATAGTTAAATTACTCATGTTAAAAAAAATAACAAATTAATCTAAAACCACTCACAGAATGAGTAATTTGACTTAAAAACAACCAATAAGGCTATTTTTAGTACATTGGAATAGGTTATATATAAGAAAATATTAATATAAATACTTAATCATTATCTCACTATTTACTATTCATTTTGTTATTAATTTCTTACAAAAATCTTATTTATCTATGAAAATTAACTTTATAGTTACAAGCAAAGCTTATAAATAACTGAAAAATATACTTTATTATATTTTATTATTAGTTTTATTAATTTTTTTAAAGTTATGTTAATAACAGCATAGTTTATAACGTTAATATAATGTTAATAATCATATCTATTAAATTTCTCTGCCATATAAACTTTTTTACCCGTATTAGGAGTAATAAAGAGAATATTTCTATATAAAAAACTATTAAAAAGGAATTTATAGATTAAAATATGAAAATTGCACAAACTAACAAAATCTTATATCACTGATAGTATTTTTACTGATATCATATAAACCAGTCATTATCCGACTTGATGAAAAATGTAATGTACATCAATTTTTACATTTGGACATCAATACTATTTTTATTTTTAGTCAATAATAATACGTACTACCTTCAAGGGATCATCTATAATGAAACTGAGTAAAATTGCTTTGGCTGCGGCTTTAGTATTTGGTATTAATTCTGTTGCTACAGCTGAAAATGAAACGCCTGCACCAAAAGTAAGTTCAACTAAAGGCGAAATTCAATTAAAAGGTGAAATTGTTAATTCAGCATGTGGATTAGCAGCATCTTCAAGCCCTGTAATTGTTGATTTCAGTGAAATTCCAACTTCTGCATTAGCAAATCAGCAAAAAGCAGGAAATATCAAAAAAGATATTGAATTACAAGACTGTGATACAACTGTAGCGAAAACTGCCACAGTTAGCTATACACCAAGTGTTGTTAACGCTGTAAATAAAGATTTAGCCTCTTTTGTTTCTGGTAACGCATCTGGCGCAGGTATTGGCTTAATGGATGCGGGTAGTAAAGCAGTTAAATGGAATACTGCAACTACACCAGTACAATTAATTAACGGTGTATCTAAAATCCCATTCGTTGCTTATGTTCAAGCTGAATCAGCTGACGCTAAAGTAACGCCAGGTGAATTCCAAGCCGTTATCAACTTCCAAGTTGATTACCAGTAATCATATTGATTTAAATATCTAAATTAATAAATAAGTAATTACTGCGAAAACGCAGAGGATTTCCTCTGCGTTAAATTCAATAAAACACTTCAATTTAATAAAAATGAAAAGTAATTAAATAAATATTTATTATTTAATTACTTTTTATTTAATATAATAATTAGGCGTTTATTCATGTTAATTCCTTATTCACCCCACACAATATGGAAGACCATTTGTGCGACTTTGCTATTAAGCTTGGCGTTTTTCTCACAAGCAGAGCAGGACGATTCTGTGGAATTTAACATTCATATGCTAGACGCGGAAGATCGCGATAATGTCGACCTTTCACGTTTTTCTACCTCAAATTATATCATTCCGGGTATGTACTATTTAGATATTCGTCTAAATGGTCGCGACTTTCCTCGCCAAAATATTAATTATATTGAAGTAGCAGATAATCATTCCGTGGCTTGTATCGACCCTACTCTTTTAAAAAAGTTAACAATCAACCAAGAAAACCAAAAATATATCAAACAAATATCACCAGATTGTTTTGATATTAGCCAATTACCCGGTATCTCGATTAAAAATGATGGTGGTGTACTTGATATCACGTTACCGCGCTCATTAATGAAATATGAAGAATCTGATTGGACTCCTCCGGAGCTTTGGGATAGCGGGGTCTCTGGGCTTATTTTTGATTATACACTAACAGGAACGTCAACTCGCCCTAATAAAGGCAATAATAACAATACGTTAACTGGTTATGGTCAAGCGGGATTAAACTTGGGTGAATGGCGTTTACGAGCTGAATATCAAGGCAATTATTCTTCTGAATATTCGTCTAACAATCGTTTTGATTGGAACCAAATTTACGCCTATAAGCCATTACCTGATCTCGCCGCTAAATTAACGGTGGGGGAAACTTATTTAAACTCTCAAATTTTTGATAGTTTCCGTTTTACAGGAGCCAATTTACAAAGCGATGAGAGAATGTTACCCCCTTCTCTCCAAGGCTATGCACCTGAAATCCATGGCATCGCCAATACCAATGCAAAAGTGACGGTAACTCAAAATGGACGTTTAATTTATGAGACAACCGTACCTGCTGGCCCTTTCGTGATTAACCATCTACAAAATACCGTACAGGGTCAACTCGATGTTAGAGTTGAAGAGCAAAATGGTAAGATTAACGAATTTCAAGTGCAAACCGCTAATTTGCCTTATATGACTCGCCCAGGATCTGTGCGTTTTAATACCTCACTGGGACAGTCATCCGTGAACAACCATAAAATGCAAGGCCCTATTTTCTATCAAGGGGATTTTTCATGGGGAATGAATAATACATGGTCTCTCTATGGTGGTGCTTTACTTACCGCTAAAGATTATAACGCATGGTCTTTAGGTATCGGCCATGATATGGGACGTTTTGGTACCCTTTCTGGTGATATTACACAGTCTTATAGCAAAACCTATGATAATGAAAAAATCAATGGGATGTCTTTTAAACTAAACTATGCAAAAACTTTTGATGAGTACCACAGTACCATTACTTTTGCAGGTTATCGTTTCTCAGAAAAAACATTTCGCTCTTTTTCTCAGTATATTGATGAGCGTTATAACGGCATCAATAATAATGGCTATGAAAAAGAAATGTACACCATTACCGGTAATAAAACTTTTTGGGCAGATGATGCAGAGAAATCGACCACCCTCTATCTCTCTTATCGCCACCAAAATTACTGGGATAAAAATACTCAAGAGCAGTATGGTGTCACAGTAAGTCGTAATTTTTCCATTATGGGGATTGAGCAAATCAATACCAACTTGTCAGCATTTCGTACCCAATATAAAGGGAATACTGACGATACGCTCTCTTTTAATATTTCACTACCATTAGGAAGTGGTCGCAATATTGGTTATAACTTGCAAGATAACAATGGCAAAGTGACACAAATGGCCTCTTATGCTGATAATCGCGATTATAATAATTTATGGCGCATAAGAGCAGGCTTAAGTTCGGATAAGAAAGCCAATACCGATGGTTATTATCAACATCGTTCTCAGTATGCAGAAATCAATGCCAATGCAAGCTATCAACAAGATAATTACTTAGCAGTGGGCGCAACGATAAAAGGCGGTTTTACTGCTACTCGTTATGGCGCTGCATTACACAGTAGCAGTATGACCTCTAGCACCGCAAGAATAATGGTGGATACTGATGGTGTTGCAGGGGTGCCCTTTAATGGCAAAGCACGACTACGAACCGCTTCGGCATTGGCGTACTAACCGACTTAACAAGTTATAACAATGTTGATGCACGTATTGACGTCGATAAGATGGATCAAGATATTGAAACACGTAAAGCCATTGCTTCAACAACCTTAACAGAAGGTGCCATTGGTTATTACCAATTTCCGGTTCGTCAAGGTGAACGCTTAATGGCTGTCTTACAGACAACTGATGATAAATACCCTCCTTTTGGTGCGGAAGTCACCAATCAAAAAGGGGAAAGTATTGGTATGGTGATGGAAGAAGGCCTTGTTTATATTGCGGGTGTTAACCTTAATGAATCATTAAATGTAATTTGGAACGGTAAAACACAATGTTCAATTACCATTCCCGCGGAAATAACAGATCCCTTAAAACATCAATCGCTCGTTTGTCAGGATCGTTAACAAATAAAATTAATAATGAGAGATAATTAACATGAACTCATTCAGCACACTAAAAACACTATTTTGTGGCTCTTTGCTGGCACTGAGTCTAGTGAATCCAACACAAGCGGGTGTTTCACTAGATAGAACTCGTATTGTATTAACGGGTAATGAAAACTCAGCCAGTGTTAATTTAAAAAATACCAGCCCTGATATTCCTTTTTTAGCGCAATCTTGGGTTGAAAATGAAAATGGGCAGAAGATCTCTTCACCCTTAGTGGCACTTCCACCGTTACAACGCCTTGATGGTGCTCAAAAAGGCGTAGTTCGCATTACAAAAACAGCTGAAGTTGGGCTATTACCTCAAGATAGAGAATCACTGTTTTATTTAAATGTGCGTGAAATCCCACCCGCACCAAAACAAGCCAACGTATTACAGATGGCGATGCAGTCACGCATTAAATTATTCTATCGCCCTAGTGCCATAGTACCTGAAAAACCGGGAATGGTTTGGCAAGATCAACTGGTGTTTAAAAAACAAGGTAATAAATTTATTGTTAATAATCCAACCCCTTATTACATCACGATTATCTCACTTTCTAATAAATTAAATGGTGAGGATAGCGATAAATTAACCACCTTCCCAGGATTAATGGTTGCGCCAAAAGCTTCACTGGATATACCAGTAAAAACCAGTAACGTTAATCAGTTTTATATGATGTATGTAAATGATTACGGTGGACACCCAGAGCTCAAATTTGTATGTCAGCAAGATAGCTGCAAAGTAGCCCCTAAAGATCAACAACCTAAATATTAATAAACTTGATGCCGGTAGGAATAAAATGATCCTCAATAAAAAAAACATTCATTCCAAATCAGTAATGCTATTTTGTGCCGGCATTGTTTCTTTAATGCCATTGCACGCAATTGCTTATTTACAAGGTGAAGTGAGAACCAATGGTGGCCCTAATATTTTCTATGCAGTATTAGATCACACCACCTTTCCTAATAACAAAGCGGGAGAATTAGCAACAGTAAAGTTTTCGTTGCCTGATCGCTATGATGGGACAGTATATTGTCCTAACTCACGTATCTATGATCGTGCATTAACCTATTTTAAAGCAACCACTGATTTACCCCCTGTTGGTAATAACTTTTATCAATTAAATGAGTATGTTGATATCAAAATTAATTTTGAAATTTGGGGGCCTAATCCTTTACCCACAGTGCCCTTTTCTGACATACCTAATAATAGAAATAATCTACAAGGTTGCAGAGTCCCCTCTTCACCTAAACCGCATATTTCCTCGGGAAGTAGCGGACAACTCACCTTCCGTTTAAGAAAACCCATTATTAATGGTGTCAGTCTTAATGGGCAATCTCTTGCACAAATGTATGCCATGGTAAGTCACAGCGGTGCGCCAAAAACCTATGGTTCAGAGCCCATTTCTAAATTAGTGATCACCTCGGGGATCATTACCACTAAAGATAAATGTATCTTTAATAATGGTTCACCAATTACCTTTGACTTTGGTAATGTGGGAAATACCTCTGATTATCTCAATGGGCAAAACTACAAAATTACTCGCAACATCCCCATCAAATGCGAAGGGGGAAGTTTTACCGATCCTAATAGCAGAATAATGTTTAAAGTTCAGACTGGTAGCTCAGGTATTGCGAGTTTTGATTCTAACTACCTTGGTACAACAGGCTCTGTAGATAGAAGTAACTTAGGTATCGTCTTAAGAGATAAGTCAGGTACGATTATCCCACCTAACCAATATTTCTCGGTTGGCAAACTCAATAATTTCAACGGAAATTGGGAAGTAAGTGCAGCCCCCATCGCCAAAGCGGGCAGTAAAATTACTGAAGGTGAGTTTTCAGCTCATGCGACACTCATTGCGGAGTTTATGTAATGAAAAACAGCATAATAAAGTCAGCTATAACTTGCTTGTTATTGCTCTCTCCGAACACTTTTGCTGCCACTGATATTATTGGTGGAGAGATGGAATTTAAAGGTGTTGTTGTTGCACATGGCTGTACGATTGTTGCGGGAGATGAAAATAAAGTTATTGATTTCAAACAAATATCTGCAAAAGATCTCTATTCACTACAAAAAAGCAACCCCGTTGCTTTTAGTATCAGTTTAGAAAATTGTAGCCAAGATATTTATAAAAGTGTCACTATCACATTAGATGGTCAAGCGCATTCAACAATGCCCAATCATATAGCCGTTACTGGGAGTGGCTCAGAAGATCCGAAAAGTATTGGCATCGCTTTTACCGACAAGGCACATAATATTATTGAATTAAAAAAACCAAGTGCTCCTCAACAGCTTAATAATAAACGAGTACAATTTGATTTTATGGCCTATGTTGAAGCAACATCATCAGCTATTCAAAATCAAACGATACTCACAGGACCATTTCAAGCACAAGCAACCTATACACTCAATTACCAATAACAATTAAGCCAAATAGATGCTATTTGGCTTTCTCTTGTATGATTAAACCTTGAGTAATTAAACGTTGCTGTTGTTTCAGTAGTTTTTTTTCAGCCCTTCTCATCTTAAAAAACTGGCTCAAGAGTTGTGCGCACTCCTCACCTAAAACACCCGATGTTATTTCAACTTTATGGTTCATTCCGGGATGTTGCAAAATATCAATAAATGAGCCTGCGGCACCTGTTTTTAGATCAGATGCACCATAGACCACTCTTTTTACACGACTATGTACAATTGCTCCAGCGCACATAACGCAAGGCTCTAACGTGATATATAATGTGGCGTCAAGTAGGCGATAATTCTGTAGATGTTTCCCACCTTTACGCAATGCCATAATTTCCGCATGTGCAGTAGGATCATTATCAATAATGGAGTGATTCCAACCTTTAGCAATGATTTTATTATCAGCGACTAACACGGCTCCTACAGGAATTTCACCGAGTTGTTGTGCTTTATGTGCCTGCTCAATCGCTTTATGCATCCAATAAATATCATCTTTAATTTTATTCACAAGAACATCTCTTCATTATTATACAGCGCGGTATTGTAGCCTGTTTTAGATTGATAACTAAAGATATTAGCGTGTGAAATGTTGTAAAAGATATTCCCCTCTGCAACATCAATATATTTAGAATCTTTCACGTATATGATAATCTCACACTCTTTTGTATATAATTGTGTATTTATTTTGTGTGGCAGTGCTCTATTATTTGTAGTAACACTGTCAATTTGCAGTAAAAATACAACCAATAAACTAAAAGTAACATATAAGTGCAAGATATAAGTTACTGTAATTTAATAATTTATATATTAAGTGACTGATATGGCTTTACTAATTACGAAGAAATGCATCAACTGCGATATGTGCGAACCCGAATGTCCTAACGATGCCATTTCAATGGGGAATGATATTTATGAAATCAATCCTGATCTTTGCACTGAATGTGTAGGACATTATGATAAACCGACTTGTCAGTCGGTATGCCCTATCACGAATACAATTATCATCGATCCTGCTCATACTGAATCGCAAGATGAATTATGGGAAAAGTTTGTACTGATCCACCACGCTGACAAAATCTAAGCAAACGCAATCGGGAATAAATTTAAGCGTTATTTTTCTAAAATAACGGTTGCACAGGCGTAACGTTGCTCATCAGCCAGTGTCACGTGAATAGCATTTATTCCCGCTTTTTGCGCCATCTCTTTTGCCACAGCTAAAAAGTGCAATGTTGGTTTACCTAATTCATCATTAGCGACTTCAAAATGGTTAAATGCCAATCCTAAGCGAATGCCTGTACCTAATGCTTTGGCTGCGGCTTCTTTTACCGCAAATCGTTTAGCTAAAAAACGAACGGGTTGTTTATGTGATTGATATATAATCCATTCATTATCAGTAAGAATACGTCGCGCGAGGCGTTCTCCTGAACGCCCTATTATCTCTTCAATACGTGATATCTCAACGATATCCATACCTATACCAACAATAGCCATTAGCGACGCGCTTCTCTCATTAGGCGTTTCATTTCTTCAACGGCTGGTGCAAGCCCACTAAATACCGCTCGACCAATAATCGCATGACCAATATTGAGTTCATAAAGTTCAGGTAATGCAGCAATACGTTGTACATTATGATAATGCAAACCATGACCTGCATTGACTTTTAAACCTTTAGACGCTGCATAGGTTACCGCATCACGAATGCGAACAAACTCCTTCTCTTGAGCCTGTTCATCTTCAGCGTCAGCATAAGCACCGGTATGAATTTCAATAAAAGGTGCGCCGACACGATCTGCTGCATTAATTTGCTCATGGTCAGGATCAATAAATAAAGAGACTTTAATCCCCGCTAATGACAAACGTTTAATCGCATCAGCCACTTTCTCTTCATTACCCACCACGTCTAAACCACCTTCTGTGGTCACTTCTTGGCGTTTTTCAGGCACTAAACAACAAAAGTCAGGTTGAGTTTGGCAAGCAATCTCAATCATCTCTTCTGTTACCGCCATTTCTAAATTTAATCTTGTTTGAACCGTTTGGCTGATCAGCATTAAATCACGATCGGTAATATGACGTCTGTCTTCACGTAAATGAATAGTGATCCCATCAGCACCCGCTTGTTCCGCAATAAATGCCGCTTGAACCGGATCGGGATAAGTTGTACCACGGGCATTACGTAGGGTTGCAATATGGTCAATATTAACGCCAAGTAGAATATCAGACATGCTCTTCTCCTGAAAAATAACGTTGTATTACCTTAGTTTACACATTCCATAGAGAAGAAAAAGACAATATTATTTATCCTCTATCAATACGCTTTTTTTCGCACACTTTTTAATAGCAAATTGCCGAAACAGCTCTCTACTTTTTAATGGTTTTCCACCTAAATAAGGTTTCAAGGCCATTCGTGTAAACCTTTTTGCTGCTTTCAATGTGCCAGCCGTAGGAAATTCTCGTTTTGCCAGCGATTTTAATTCCAATCCAGTAAAACTATAGTGATCAACCACCAAACTGGCAATAAAGCCTTTTTCTTCTCGGTATCGATAAGTCATGGTATCAGAAACAGGTTCACCACTTCCTGCACAATGCAAAAAGTCTAGGCCATAACCCAATTGCGTTAATAACGCTAATTCAAAGCGCCTTAGAGCAGCTTCTGGCGTGGTTTCACTGGCAGCAAGGATTTGCAAACAAGATAAGTATTCGAAAAAAAGCGTGCTATATGATGTGCCATTTTCCAAAACACGAGAAAGTAATTCATTAAGATACAGACCACTGTAAAGTACTGTGCCTGTTAATGGTAATGCTAAAGAGATAGGCTCAGCATCACGGAGGGTTTTTATCTCACCTCGCCCACTCCAACGAATGAGCAAGGGAGTAAAAGGTTGAAGTGCTCCTTTTAAAGGAGAGCGACGGCCGCGCGCACCTTTTGACAATATGCGCACTCGCCCTTCATTCTCAGTGAAAAAATCGAGCAATAAACTCGTTTCACTGTAAGGCCGAGCATGGATAACAAATGCACGTTGCCAGCCTTCCACTTCAGTAACCTACTATTTTAAATCGTCCACATAGCCAAGGCTACGTAAAGCACGTTCATCATCCGCCCAACCCGCTTTTACTTTCACCCAAAGCTCAAGATGAACTTTGTTTTCAAATAAATCTTCCATATCCATGCGGGCTTCCGTACCGATTTTTTTGATTTTAGCGCCTTTATTACCAATCACCATTTTCTTCTGGCCTTCACGTTCAACCAGAATCAAACCGTGAATATCATATCCACCGCGATCGTTAGTAACAAATTGTTCAATTTCAACCGTCACAGAATAAGGTAATTCTTCACCTAAAAAGCGCATCAATTTTTCACGAATAATTTCTGACGCCATAAAACGTTGAGAGCGATCAGTAATATAATCTTCTGGGAAATGATGAATGGCTTCAGGTAAACAGTTACGCACTATTTTAGCAATAGTATCGACATTCATGCCTTTTTCAGCACTAATCGGCACTACATCTAGAAAATCCATTTGTTGACTTAAAAAACCAATATGTGGCAGTAACTTGGTTTTATCTGTAACGTTATCAACTTTATTAATCGCTAATAGCACAGGACAACGTAGTGATTTTAATTTGTTTAATACCATTTCGTCATCAGGCGTCCAATTGGTTCCTTCGACAACGAAAATAACCAGTTCAACATCACCAATAGAGCTACTTGCTGCACGGTTCATTAAACGGTTAATGGCTCGCTTTTCTTCAATATGCAAGCCTGGGGTATCCACGTAAATAGCCTGATATGCACCATCAGTATCAATACCCATGATACGGTGACGGGTGGTTTGTGGCTTACGTGAAGTAATAGAAACTTTCTGCCCCAATAATTGGTTCAGTAATGTTGATTTCCCTACATTAGGGCGACCGACTATCGCAATAAATCCGCAATAGGTTTGTTCTTCGCTCATTCAAGCTCCAATTGTATTAATGCCTGTTCAGCAGCGGCTTGTTCGGCTTTACGACGGCTTGTACCCATCCCTTTAACAGGTTGGTCGATACCGCTTATCTGACAATGGATCGTAAACTCTTGGTCATGAGCTTCACCACGTACTTGTACAACAACATAAGAAGGTAGTGGTAAATGACGTCCTTGCAAATATTCTTGCAAGCGAGTTTTAGGATCTTTTTGCTTATCACCCGGACTGATTTCAGCCAAGCGATTCTCATACCATTTTAAGATGATATTTTCGATATTTTGAATATCACTATCAAGAAAAATAGCACCAATTAACGCTTCTACTGTGTCGGCCAAAATAGATTCGCGACGAAAACCACCGCTTTTTAATTCTCCCGGCCCTAACCGTAAACATTCACCGAGTTCAAATTCACGTGCTAGTTCAGCGAGGGTATTACCTCGCACTAAGGTTGCACGCATCCGGCTCATATCCCCTTCATCGACACGAGGGAAACGATGGTAAAGCGCATTAGCAATGACATAACTTAGAATTGAATCACCTAAAAATTCTAAGCGTTCATTATGTTTACTACTTGCACTACGGTGAGTAAGTGCCTGTAAAAGTAATTCGTTTTGTTTAAAAGTATAACCCAGTTTTTTTTGTAACTGGTTAACTAATAGAGTATTCATGTGCGATCAATTTCCATTACTTAATTTGAAGCACACGCAACAAACCTGTTTAAAAACAACGAGATATTATCGGGTTGAATAACAGAACTGTTGCGTTTGCACTGGCTCCTGTTTATACAGGAGCCAATCATGTTTAAAGAAGTGGCATATTCTACACTGAGATAGAAAGGAATGCTGTAGCTATTTTGTTAAAAATTACTTAATGCCACCAATACGGCTGAAACGAACACCTGT
The DNA here is from genome assembly GCF_054767435.1 of Proteus sp. MB838. Taxonomy (NCBI): domain Bacteria; kingdom Pseudomonadati; phylum Pseudomonadota; class Gammaproteobacteria; order Enterobacterales; family Morganellaceae; genus Proteus; species Proteus sp. MB838. The sequence goes on along the minus strand of NZ_BAABMO010000007.1, from coordinate 38,140 downwards.
AGGCCATTCATTTTCTTGTTTCTCGAAGCTCATCCAAATCGTTGTCGCTTTACCGACTAAGTTTTGCTCAGGCACAAAGCCCCAGAAACGACTATCTGAACTACCATCACGGTTATCACCCATCATAAAATACTGACCTTCAGGGACAATCCACGTACCTTGAGGTAATCCCGGTTGAATAAATTCAGGTACAGTAACATCTCCCGGAATAGTCATAATACGATGAGAGACATCACCAATCGTTTCAATTCTCTCTTCTTGGCGAAATTGCGTAGCTGTAGAAATTGGCTCTTCAATCGGAATCGATTTCATACCGCTAATACGTTGACCACCAGGTACACTTTGTAACAGTAATGTCCATTCACTAGGATACGCTGTACCATAGGTTACCGCTATTTCATCATCACATATTGCTTTATTACAATTTGGGTAAATGTGTAATTTCTTCGACGTCATGTCATACACTATTTTATCCCCCGGTAAACCAATCACCCGTTTAATAAAGTCAGTTGATGGATCACGTGGGTATTTAAATACCGCAATATCACCACGTTTAGGTTTACCCGTACTAATCAAGGTTGTTTGTGTAATAGGATCTTTTAATCCATAAGCAAATTTTTCAACCAAGATGAAATCACCGACTAATAAAGTCGGCATCATCGAACGAGATGGGATCTGAAACGGCTCATACACAAAGGAACGCAAAATCAATACAATCGCCAATACAGGAAACAGAGAGCCTAATGTCTCTGCCCAGCTTGGTTTATTAATCGATTTTGCTAACTCTTGCTGATCCTCACTTCCCTGCGTTAACTCTTGTAAACGTTTTAACTTCGCTTTGCGGGCTGGCTTTAATTTAAAACGATCTATACACCAAAAAATACCCGTAATTAGCGTTGCCAACGTTAGGATCAAGGCAAACGTGCTAGCCATATTTTCTCCTTAAATTATTTATCTTTACCAACATGCAGTATGGCTAAAAACGCTTCTTGTGGTAACTCGACATTACCAATTTGCTTCATACGTTTTTTACCTTCTTTCTGTTTCTGCAACAGTTTTTTCTTACGGCTAACGTCACCACCATAACATTTAGCTAATACGTTTTTACGTAACTGTTTAACAGTTGAACGAGCAATAATATGATTGCCAATTGCAGCTTGGATCGCAATATCAAACTGTTGACGTGGAATGAATTCTTTCATTTTTTCCACCAACTCACGTCCACGATACGGTGCGTTATCATTATGGGTGATTAATGCAAGTGCATCGACTCTCTCACCATTAATTAAGACATCAACACGTACCATGTTGGAGCCTTGGAAACGCAGGAAGTTATAATCTAACGAAGCATAACCGCGAGAGGTTGATTTTAAACGGTCAAAGAAATCTAATACCACCTCAGCCATCGGAATTTCATAAGTTAATGAAACCTGATTACCATGATAGACCATATTAGTTTGAACGCCGCGTTTTTCGACACATAAAGTAATCACATTACCTAAGTATTCTTGCGGTAGTAACATATGACATTCCGCAATAGGCTCTCTGATCTCTTCAATATTGTTCAGTGCCGGCAGTTTTGATGGGCTATCAACCATGATGATATCACCATTGGTCATTTCCACTTCATAAACTACTGTTGGTGCTGTGGTGATCAGGTCAAGATCATATTCACGCTCTAAACGCTCTTGGATAATCTCCATATGGAGAAGGCCTAAGAAACCACAACGGAAACCAAATCCTAATGCGGATGAACTTTCCGGCTCATAAAAGAGTGACGCATCATTTAAGCTTAATTTTCCTAATGCATCACGGAATGATTCATAATCGTCAGAACTGACCGGGAATAACCCCGCATAAACCTGTGGTTTGACTTTTTTAAAGCCCGGTAATGGTTTGTCTGCAGGCTTCTGTGCGGCTGTTAATGTATCCCCAACAGGGGCACCAAGAATATCTTTAATACCGCAAACTACCCAGCCTACTTCACCACAACTTAGCGATGTTGTATCAACTTGCTTAGGCGTAAAAATACCAATACGGTCGATATTATAAACTTGCCCTGTACTCATCACTTTGATTTTATCGCCTTTGTTGACTTTACCGTTTTTGATCCGGATAAGTGAGACAACACCAAGGTAATTATCAAACCAAGAGTCAATAATAAGTGCTTGTAGAGGCGCGTCAGGATCGCCTTCTGGCGCAGGTATTTCTTTCACCAGACGTTCAATCACTTCTTTTACACCCACGCCGGTTTTAGCAGAACAACGCACTGCATCGGTCGCATCAATACCGACAATATCTTCAATCTCTTCAGCGACACGCTCAGGCTCTGCGGCAGGTAAGTCAATTTTATTCAATACCGGAACGACAGTAAGATCCATATCTATCGCCGTATAACAGTTTGCTAATGTTTGGGCTTCAACCCCTTGCCCTGCATCGACAACCAGTAAAGCACCTTCACAAGCGGCAAGAGAGCGAGAAACTTCATAAGAGAAGTCAACGTGTCCTGGCGTATCGATAAAGTTAAGCTGATAAACTTCACCGTCATCAGCGGTATAATTGAGTGTTACGCTTTGTGCTTTGATGGTGATACCACGCTCACGCTCAAGATCCATAGAATCAAGAACCTGCGCAGCCATTTCACGATCTGTTAAGCCACCACAAATTTGAATAATTCGATCTGATAGCGTCGATTTACCGTGGTCAATATGTGCGATAATGGAAAAGTTACGTATGTTTTTCATTCTGAAATTATTTTTCTCTATTGCTTTGCTCTATAAATCTGGCTTTAGCGTCGTTCATGGACACAAAGCGAAAACTCTATATTGCAGGAGTTATGATTGATGACGCATTCTACACACTAGAGACATTATACTCAAAGAAACGTTCATCAAACACAAACATTTATGATAAAGCTTACCTTTATTTATGCAGCGTAACTGCACTTTCACTAGATAGAAATTTGATTTTTATCTATCAATAAAAAAGATCAGAACCATAAAATAAGTTTAATAACAAAAAATGGAGCCTATGCCCCATTTTTTATCATATTCATTCTTTATTATTATTCTTGATATTGTACTTGCAATTCATTAGGTGGAAGTCCTATTTGTAAAATAATAGGTTCAAATCCTTCATCTTTACTCCACCAGCGGGCAATATTTTTAGCTAATAAGAAGCCTAACACTCCCCCCACTAAACCACTACAAAAAATAGCCAACTCACTAGAAAGCCACAGACTGGCTATCCCTGCAACGATAAATAATCCCAGCAAAGGAGTAAGATAAACCAACATAGCGGAACGAAGTAAACTATTTTCTGGTATACCAACTTCCACTTTTTGCCCCACCACTAAAGGTTGTTCAACAGGAAGTTCTAACTGATGAACAGTTTCAGGGCCTATTTTATTTAATAAATAAGAACCACAAGCTGCTCGAGCTTGGCAACTCCCGCAACCGGACGATGAGCCATAACGTAGTAAAGCCCTCCCTTGTTGCCAATGTACGACTGTTGCCCACTCTTTAACCATAACTTATACCTTTTACTTTTTGGTAAACACCACACTGTTGACGATTTTCTGTGCTGTTATAAATGGCAATTGTCCAATAAAGGTAATTTCATTGCCATCTTTATCATAGGTATAAATTGTATTACGACCATATCTCAATGCTTTATCACGTTCGGGGGAATTTAATTGCTGACCACTTTTGTTAACATAAATGGAGAAATCGAATAAGCCGTCACTATATAAAATAGATTGACTAAATTCATTTTCAGCAATTTGATGATTGCTACGTTTTACCTCTTTAAATCCTTCTGGTAACGTTGTCACACGCCAATTGTAATTCAGTGCTTGAGTGGCTTTGGGGATCAACAATAGCGGGGGCATATTCACTTTATTGAGTGAATCTAACTCACTGATGATTTCTTTATTTTGATTAGCGGTGATCACCCGAAATTGTTCAATAACGTCATTATTTTTATCAAGCAGATCAACCCTTAATGGCAAATATCTCTCTTCATCAATAAATAAGACATATTCATAACGGTCATTATTTTTTGATAGCACACGAACAACACGACTTGGAATGTCGCCGATATGCGTTCTTCCCGCATCAATAAAATTGTAATACTCAGCGAGTTCAGCAAAATTTTGATAAATGATAGCAGGGAGATAATCAACGATATGTTCATTACGCAAACTAAACGCATCTAAACCTGGTTCAAAATAACTGATTTCATTCCCTCGTTGCACGATTTCTCGACGAGTGCTATCCATCTGCATTAATTGTGCCACAGGTTTACCATCGACAAGTGCATGACGATAACGAATAGGAACAATACCTTGAGAATTGATATTAATAAAAGATAATTCGTAAGTAGCGGTTTGCGTTGTATTACCCATCTTTTGCAACAAAGCCTCGGCATTTCCTATTTGAGGTTGTGCCAAGGCTTGTGTTGGTATTGATAGGTAACCCGCTAAAAGTAAAGCGGATAACCATGATTTTTTCATTACGACTCTATTGTTCCTACACGTAATTATAAATTGATACCACAATGATTACTGAGCCTGTTGCTGAGTTGTGTTTTGCGATGCTACAGGCACTTCATCTTGTGGTGCATTGTAGATACGGCGATCTAACTCATACTGTTGCAACATAAGTCCAAGGCGTTGATTACGCTCTTGTAGACGTGTTTGTTGATTTTGGCCTAAATTATCACTTTGTAAATTTAAGCTGACTGGTGCTCCATTCCCCATAATAGGTTGAGTATTAAACACCGGCGTATCAACTTGGAAATCCTCAGCGCTATTGTTGCCATTATATTGCTGAACACCCACAATGACAGCTAATGACACACAGGCAGCAACACCAATTTGTGTTAACTGGCTAGCCCAAGGACGTAATTTTTGTAAGAAAGAGTGCTGACGCCATTGAGAAGGCGCAGGTTGCTGCTCTTGCTGTTGTTCAGGACTTATGCGGACTGGCTCATTTTCTAAAGCGAGTGCTACGCGACTTGCGATATCAAAGTGGATAACCTCTCCTACATCACCACGCATTGCATCACGAACTAAGTGGTAACGTTGCCATGTTTCTTTCATAGATTCATCACGGGCAATCGATCCCATTAATTCTTTATCAAGAACTTCGCCATCCATAAATGCAGAAAGTTTCTCTTTTTGCATGTAAAAGTACCCTTCAGTAAATGAGGGTTCAGCCATCTTATAACTCTTGTATTAATGGTTGAACCTTATTATCAATAGCTTCTCGCGCCCTAAAAATACGTGAACGAACTGTACCTACAGGGCAATCCATAATAACGGCTATCTCTTCATAGCTTAAGCCGTCAAGTTCCCGAAGTGTAATAGCAACCCTTAAATCTTCGGGTAACGACTCTATGGTTTGAAAAACTACTCTCCGTAACTCTTCAGACAACATTAAATTCTCAGGGTTCGAAATTTCTTTTAATGCATTTGATGTTTCAAAATTTTCAACATCACTCGCATCTAAGTCATTTGAAGGCGGACGCCGCCCTTGTGCTACCAGATAATTTTTAGCTGTATTCACAGCGATGCGATAAAGCCATGTATAAAATGCGCTATCACCACGGAATGATCCAATAGCTCGATAGGCTTTTATAAAGGCTTCTTGTGCAACATCTGGCACATCACCCTGAGGTACATAACGGGAAATCAGACTTGCTACCTTGTGCTGATAGCGGATAACTAGCAAGTTAAACGCTTTCTGGTCACCCAGTTGTACCTTCTCGACCAACATTTGGTCCGTTAACTGCTCGCTCATTAGAGATGGACTCTCCCGAAGTCAAGCCTCAAACTATTTTTCAATGACTCCGTCATATTACTCTCGTTATTCCTTCTCGTTTTTATGAGCTACTTACGTTAGAGCATTAAAATAGAATGAAGTTCAATTCAATTATAATAATAAGAGATGAATCACAAAAAACTGTCGTTGTAATCACCAACCAATCTGCAATTTGCCAAGAAAAAAGCGATAACACAATGTGATAATTTAAATATATACCTTTATTTACAACAATATATACAATCTTAAACAATGTAATATTAACGGCAACATTAGTCTTTAATAATATAAATAAAAATCAGTGACCCAAGATTGGAACTGGGTTGTGTAATGACCGTCATTATTGCGGATAATCAGCTCTTCAATATTACATGGTTTAGTTTCGCCTTGATACTGTCTTTGAAAGGCTAGCAATATGCGATGGTAAGGCTTATCTGCACTATCTTTAATATTAACTCGCTGTACGACATTCCACCCTTTTCTTTGTGAGATTTCAATAAACTGTTCACCGATTAAATAGGGTAACACCACACAAAATAGGCCTTCATCTGTAATAAGCTGTTGTGCATTATCAAGCAAACCTTCATGGGTCAATGTTTTCGTATAACGGGCTTGCTCGCGCTCTTGGTTACGGCATGCAACCGCTGGCTCAAAATAGGGTGGATTACTCACAATAAGATCATAGCGAGTTGGCGCTTGTTGCGCATATTGATAAATATCATGATGATAAATATGGATTAACGAACTCCACTGTGATTGTTGCGCATTTTCACGCGCCTGTAATGCGGCATCTTCATCAAGTTCAATACCATCAATACGCTCAACCTGCGGGGCACGTTGCGCTAACATCAAGGCAATTAATCCACTTCCTGTACCAATATCGAGCACCGTTTTTGCTTTAGTGATAGGCGCCCAAGCACCTAATAAAACGCCATCAGTACCCACTTTCATTTCACACTTATCATGAGCGACAAAAAATTGTTTAAATGTAAACCCGCCTTTGCGTAAACCTGCTTTCTTTACTTTCTTTTGCTTCATTGAATCGCTCTAATGATTTGTATAACTCTTTCTATTCTTAGAATGAATGCAATCCATATAATAGAAAAAGCGATATATGGTAAGATAACTTTTTTGCTACCTCTATCTTAACATTAAACGCTTTATATTCGATGCTTGCTTATTGACTTTAAGCCTAAAAAACAACACATAGCTGAAACAATCGATGATATATAATGTGATAGCGGTAAATCCTCTGGCTTTTAACAGAGGATAATGTCAAAATCCGCGCCCTAAATAGAGGTATACAATGACAGCCACGACATTTTCCAGTCTTGAACTTGATGAAAGTTTATTGACCGCATTAGAAGAAAAAGGATATCAACGTCCTACTGCTATCCAAGCAGAAGCTATCCCTGCCGCAATGGAAGGACGTGATATATTAGGCCCTGCACCAACGGGTACAGGGAAAACAGCGGCATTCTTACTTCCTGCTATTCAACATTTACTTGATTATCCACGAAAAAAATCAGGGCCACCTCGTGTTCTGATCTTAACTCCAACCCGTGAACTTGCTATGCAAGTCGCTGATCAAGCAAAAGAATTATGTGCTCATACCCATCTAGACATCGCAACTATCACCGGCGGTGTTGCTTATATGAATCACGCAGAAGTTTTTAGTGAGAACCAAGATATTGTTGTTGCTACAACAGGTCGCTTATTGCAGTACATCAAAGAAGAGAACTTTGACTGTCGTGCTGTTGAAATGCTGATCCTCGATGAAGCAGATCGTATGTTAGATATGGGTTTTGCTAACGATATTGAAACTATTGCTGGGGAAACTCGTTGGCGTAAACAAACATTACTCTTTTCAGCCACATTAGAAGGCAATGCTGTGATTGATTTTGCACAGCGAATTCTTAATGAACCGGTTGAACTGAACGCTGACCCTTCTCGTCGTGAGCGTAAAAAAATTCAACAATTTTACTATCATGCAGATAATCTTGACCATAAAACTGCCTTACTTGCACATTTACTCAAACAAGAAGAAGTTAAAAAATCGATTGTTTTTGTACGTAAAAGAGAGCGAGTCAGAGAGTTAGCCGCAGCATTAGAAAAACAAGGTATCAAAGCCAGCTACCTTGAAGGCGAAATGGCTCAAACACAACGTAACGAAGCGATTAAACGTGTAGAGTCTGGCAAAATGCATGTGCTGATTGCGACAGATGTGGCGTCTCGAGGTCTTGATTTAGAAGATATCACCCACGTCTTTAACTTTGACTTACCGCGCACAGCTGATGTTTATTTGCACCGTATTGGCCGTACAGGTCGAGCGGGTCGTAAAGGGACTGCTATTTCATTAGTTGAAGCACACGATTATCCGCTACTTGGTAAAATTAGCCGTTATATCCAAGAGCCGATTAAATATCGTGTTGTAGCCCAATTACGTCCAGTGACTAAAGCCCCTAGTCAAAAAGCATCATTTAAGCCTTCTAAAAAAGTATTAGCAAAACGCAAAGCGAAAAAAGTAGAAGAGAAAAAAAACGTTAAAGAGAAAGTACGCGCACGCGATCGTAAAAATATTGGTAAACGCCGTAAAACCGCTACTGATAAAACCACCATCACTGCGGAAAAAACTAATCATATAAAAACAGAGCAACAATAATCTGTCTTCTTTACGTTACTTTGAACCATAATAAAAAACCGTCGTTATTTAATAACGGCGGTTTTTTATATTATCTTCTTTATTTATAAACAAAAAAACCTGATATAAACATACCAGGTTCTATCATTACGCAATGATTTTTAGTGAAAATTACAGGCTTTCAGTGAAAGTACGAGTAATTACATCACGTTGTTGTTCTGGTGTCAGTGAGTTAAAACGCACTGCATAGCCGGATACACGAATAGTCAATTGAGGATATTTCTCAGGATTGTTAACGGCATCTTCTAATGTTTCACGGCTTAATACGTTAACGTTTAGATGTTGACCACCTTCTACACGTACTACCGGTTTAGATTCTACCGGTACTTCACGGTATTCGATGTTGCCTAATGCATCACGGCTAACAACTTGGCCTTCTTCAAAGCCTTTTTTCGCACAAATACAACGTGCTTCGCCGTTTTCATCATCTAACAACCAAAAAGAATGTAATAAATCGTCGTTATCAGCTTTAGTAATTTGGATACCAGTAATCATTTCGACCTCCAATGTGGGCACAAAATCAAATTCTAATGGCATATCAGAATTTGGGTATTTGGTCTAACCAATGTTTCTGTTTACTTATATACCAGTATAAATGGCGTCATTCTTTGATAAATATCAATAAAATTGATAAGGACATAACGGGTAATGGTGCAAAGTCTTGTTTTAAATCAATAATTACAACCCATATAATTGCAATTTTTTTTGTAAATTTTCAAAAATTTTTTTAAATAACAATTAATTCGATTTTTTCGAGACGGAACATTTTCTTTCCATGGGTGAAATCGGTAAGCTTAGCCCCATAAGATATCAACAAGGATTTTATGTTATGACTACACCATTAACTTGGCATGATGTAATAGGTGCTGAAAAAGAAAAACCCTATTTTCAGCAAATTTTGTCTCAAGTCGCACAACAAAGACAAGCAGGCAAAATAATTTATCCTCCACAAGAAGATGTATTTAACGCTTTTCGCTTCACTCCCTTTGAAAATGTTAATGTTGTGATTTTAGGTCAAGATCCTTACCACGGCCCCAATCAAGCCCATGGGCTTTCCTTTTCTGTACGTCCCGGCGTTCCGGCTCCCCCTTCATTAGTTAATATGTATAAAGAGCTTGAACAAGAATACCCTGACTTCAAACGACCTAATCATGGTTATCTTGAGAGTTGGGCTCAACAAGGGGTATTACTACTTAATACTGTTCTTACGGTAGAGAAAGGCCAAGCTCACTCTCATGCTAACTATGGTTGGGAAGTTTTTACTGACGCGGTTATCGAACAAATTAATCAACGTCGTGAAGGCGTTATTTTCCTACTTTGGGGCGCTCATGCTCAGAAAAAAGGTCGTTTTATTGATACTAATAAACACTTTATCTTAAAAGCCCCTCACCCTTCACCACTCTCTGCACATCGTGGTTTTTTAGGCTGTGGTCATTTTAAACAAACCAATAATCTATTAGCGCAACAAGGACGCACGCCCATTAATTGGCAGCTTGATCCTATTAAATAAGCTAGTGATAAAAACACAAAACCGCACAAAAGTGCGGTTTACTTATCCCACGCCCTGACTTATTGGCGCATTGATATAAGAATTATGGCTCTTATTTCGATACCACTACCATTGCTGGACGTAATAGACGACCATTTAAGGTATAGCCTTTTTGCATCACATCAACGACATGGTTTGCTTCATGCTCAGGGCTATCAATTAATGTCATCGCTTGGTGTACTTCAGGATTGAAGGCGACATTTTTTTCTTCAACGACTTCAATACCAAACTTACGCACCGCATCTAAGAATGATTTCAGGGTTAACTCTAAACCTTCAATCATCGGTTTCATTTGTTCATTTTCATGATCAGCGGCAGATAAAGCACGCTCTAAATTATCCAATACAGGTAGTAGCTCATTAGAAAATTTCTCAAGCGCAAATTTATGTGCTTTTTCAACATCCTGTTGAGTACGACGGCGAATATTCTCAATTTCGGCTTGAGCACGGATCATCGCTTCACGTTCCGTTTTTTGTGATTGCTGCAACTGTTTTTCCAGCTCATCAACGCGTGCAAGCGCTTGAACTAACTCAGCTTGTGCATCAAACTCCGCCTGAGCGTCTTCGCTTTTCACTTGCTCTTGAGATTCATTCATTACCGATTCCATTCCTTCTTTTTCTTTTGAGACTTGCTCTTCATGTACGTTTTGTTCTTTACTACTCATGAATATCTCCGCGTAGTTTTAGTATTCATCTTCATATTTAGTTTATTATGGGGATCAATAAACGGGTTTCAAGGAATAGGCGCTAAACGAGGGTAAAAAAAATGCCAGATAATACCGTAACGGAAGAAAAACAATTTAAATGCATTGGCATCGTCGGTCATCCCCGCCATCCTGAAGCACTTTCGACACATGAAATGCTCTATTATTGGCTCCTTGATAAAGGATATGACGTCATTATCGATACCCAAGTTGCTGAAGAATTAAAACTCACCGATGCACAAACGGGCGATTTAACACAAGTCGGCAAACTCGCTGATCTAGTTATTGTTGTCGGGGGTGATGGCAATATGCTAGGCGCCGCCCGTGTTTTATCGCGCTATAATATCAAAGTGATTGGTGTAAACCGCGGTAACTTAGGTTTTCTGACCGATCTTGATCCTGATAACGCATTACAACAATTAACTAATGTATTAGCAGGCCATTATCGTGAAGAAAAACGCTTCTTACTTGAAGCTCGTGTCTGTGCTGAAGGACAAAGAACACGGATTGGCACCGCCATTAATGAAGTCGTACTTCACCCCGGCAAAGTGGCGCATATGATTGAGTTTGAAGTCTATATTGATGATCGTTTTGCATTTTCACAACGTTCTGATGGTCTAATTATTACCACACCAACCGGATCGACGGCGTATTCACTCTCTGCAGGTGGCCCTATTCTTACACCTAATCTTGATGCGATTGCGCTGGTTCCGATGTTTCCCCATACGCTCTCTTCACGCCCTTTAGTCATTAGTAGCGACAGTCAAATTCGCTTAAAATTCTCACAAACCAATATTGATTATGAAGTCAGTTGTGATAGTCAGCTTGTATTACCTATCAAAGAAGGGGATGAGGTAATTATTAAGCGGAGTCGACAAAAACTTAACTTAGTCCACCCAACTGACTACAACTATTTTAATACACTCAGCTCAAAATTAGGTTGGTCAAAAAAAATGTTCTGATTTTTGTGCCTCGCTACTTTACTGTATAAAAAACCAGTTTATACTGTATGTAATTACAGATATGTTTTTATACAGGAGAGGCACTATGCTGACTCAATTAACTATTAGTCATTTTGCCATAGTCCGTGAACTTGAAATCGACTTTTCTGGTGGCATGACCACAATTACCGGTGAAACGGGCGCAGGTAAATCTATTGCGATTGACGCATTAGGCTTGTGTTTAGGAAACCGTGGTGATGCTAATATGGTTCGCCCTGGTGCCACTAGAGCGGATTTATGCGCACGATTTTCACTCTCTGATACCCCTTCCGCCCAGCGTTGGTTAGAAGAACATCATCTTGACGATCATAACGAATGCCTATTAAGAAGAACCATTGCAGCAGATGGCCGCTCTCGTGGTTTTATTAATGGTACTTCTGTCCCTTTGTCTCAACTAAGAGAACTTGGCTCATTGCTGATCCAAATTCATGGGCAACATGCTCATCAACAACTGTTAGAGCCTCGCTACCAAAAACATTTACTTGATATCTATGCTAATGAACCTGCTTTATTAAAAAAGATGAAAGCGGCTTATCAAACCTGGCATCAGAGTTGCCAAACCTTAGCGACTTTTCAACAACAATCTTTAGAAAGAGAAGCAAGGCAACAACTGATTGATTATCACTTAAAAGAGCTTAACGAGTTCCAACCTGTTGCGGGGGAATACCCTGAATTAGATCAAGAATATAAAAGGTTATCTAATTGTGGTCAATTTCTGACCTTGAGCCAAAATAGTTTACAGATCTTAAGTGATAACGAAGAACAAAATATTTTAAGTATGCTGAATGTGGCCAAACATGAGATCAGCGAACTTTCCACAATGGAGAGCCAATTTAATTCACTGTTAGATATGCTGGAAGAAGCAAGTATTCAAATTAGCGAAGTGAGTGATGAACTACGCCACTACAGTGATCGTTTAGAAATGGATCCTAACCGTTTATTCGAATTAGAAAAACGTATTTCCAAATATATTAGTCTATCTCGTAAACATCGTGTCACCCCTGAAGAGCTATATGAATTGCATCAACAATTAATTGAAGAAAAAGAGGCACTATTACGCCAAAATGATGACTGTGATGCATTAATGGAACAAGTTAAAATTGATCATGCAGCCGCATTGGACGTGGCAAAACAACTTCATCAAATTCGCCAACAGTATGCACACGAATTAAGCCAGTTGATTACCAATAGCATGCATCAATTATCAATGCCTCATGGCTATTTAACTGTAGATACATTGTTTGATGAAAATGTCTTACAAATTGATGGTGCGACAAAAGTTGAGTTCAATGTCACCACCAACCCGGGGCAACCTCATCAAGCACTCTCTAAAGTTGCGTCTGGCGGTGAGCTATCACGTATCGCTCTTGCTATCCAAGTGATCACTGCAAAAAAAATGGATACACCCGCACTGATTTTTGATGAAGTGGATGTTGGTATTAGTGGACCAACAGCAGCTATTGTCGGTAAGTTATTGCGTGAATTAGGCGAATCGACACAAGTTATGTGTGTTACTCACCTACCGCAAGTAGCAGGTTGTGGCCATCAACACTATTTTGTTAATAAAGAGACTAATGGTGAAGAGACAGAAACCACCATGAAGCTATTAACTAAAAAAGAGCGTTTACAAGAGTTAGCCCGCTTATTAGCGGGAAGTGAAGTGACTAAAAACACCCTTGCTAACGCAAAAGATCTGCTGGCAGCCTAACGATTAACAAACTTTTATCGATATTTAGGGTCTTAGGCAGAGCGTGAAAGGTTTTCAATTGCTGCATTGTCGATTATCATCGTCACTATGACCCTAAAAGGAATGTAATAGCCATGCGTTTTAAACTGTTAAAAGTTGCCGCCTTATCTTTAGTCGTAATGACTTCAGGTTGCTCGATGTTCGAAAGACTGGTTTATCACCCAGATATCAATCAGGGTAATTATTTAACACCAGCCGAAGTCGCCAAAGTTCAACAAGGAATGACACAGCAGCAAGTTCAATTTGCCCTCGGAACACCTATGCTGAAAGATCCTTTCGGAACTCAAACTTGGTATTATGTTTTCCGTGAACAGCCAGGCCATCAAAAAGTGCGTCAAGAAACTCTGACACTGACATTTGATAATAATGGCATACTGACTAAGATTGACAAACAAGGTGATATGCCGAGTTTTTCTAATCAAACCAGTAAAGACTAATCTCACTATACGATTGGCAAAAACGAAATTGCACCCCATTTGTAATTCAACAATGGGGTGTGTTTTATGACCAACATATCGGCGCAATCAATGAGATACAATGATTTGATTATGACGTGGTGAAAATGTTAACTATTCAGTTTTCTGGCGTGCTTTTTCAGCGCGTTTACGGCGCATCTCTTTAGGATCAGCGATTAACGGTCGATAGATTTCAACGCGATCGCCATCACGCACATTATCACTCAATTTTGCTGGCCGACTATAGATACCCACTTTATTTTTAGTTAAATCGATATCATTACAAATCGTTAAAATATTTGAGGCAATAATTGCTTGTTCAACAGTATCCTCTAGTGTTAACTCCACAGGGATAACATATTGTTTATCTGGTAACGCGTAGGCTACCTCAACCCATATTTTAGTCACGATAAATCTCTTTCGCTCTTTGAGTAAACGCCTGCACCATATTATTTGTTAAGTCTTTAAAAATACGGCCAAAAGCTAACTCAATTAATTTATTGGTGAACTCAAAGTCTAGCTGAAACTCAACCTTACATGCATTATCATCTAATGCGGTAAATACCCAGCCTCCGGTTAGTTTACGAAAAGGGCCATCCACAAGACGCATATCAACACGTTCATTGGTTTTTAAAAAATTATGGGTAGTGAATGTTTTACTGATCCCTGCTTTAGAAACCTGAACAGATGCAATCATTTCTTCTGGAGTGCTTTTGATCAGTTTACTTCCAACGCATCCTGGTAGAAAATCAGGATAAGTAAGAACATCATTCACTAGTTTAAACATTTGCTCTGCACTAAAAGGAACTAGAGCAGATCGACTAATCTGAGGCATAGTTATTCCTGTACGACAACACTGTGTGCGATCATATCATTGAACAGTGATTAAATAAAAATCTAATGGAATATAGCTTAAGTTTTACGCAATTGAAAAGAAAACAGACGCTTAAATGATTTCTTTCTATTGCTCATACAGTATAATGTGGAAATTATGACAAAGAAAAAATCACACAAACCCGGCTCTGCCACTATTGCACTCAATAAACGTGCTCGCCATGAATATTTCATTGAAGATGAAATCGAAGCGGGACTGTCGTTACAGGGCTGGGAAGTTAAATCACTGCGTGCGGGTAAAGCCAATATCAGTGATAGCTATGTAATCATGCGTGATGGTGAGGCGTACCTGTTTGGTGCCACCATTACACCGTTAAACGTTGCCTCTACTCATGTTGTTTGTGATCCGACACGTACGCGTAAGCTGTTATTAAAACAACGTGAATTAGCTAATCTCTATGGCCAAATAAACCGTGATGGTTACACCGTGGTTGCCCTTTCCTTATATTGGAAAAATGCATGGTGTAAAATCAAAATTGGCGTAGCTAAAGGTAAAAAAGATCACGATAAGCGTGACACCATAAAAGATCGTGAGTGGAAATTAGACAAAGCACGGATCATGAAAAATGCTAACCGCTAAATTGCGTTAACTACTAGCAATAGCAGGTATTTTTCTGATATACTCACTTTCAACAACTTGGGGCTGATTCTGGATTCGACGGGATTTGCGAAACCCAAGGTGCATGCCGAGGGGCGGTTGGCCTCGTAAAAAGCCGCAAAAAGATAGTCGCAAACGACAATCAATATAAAGCACTAGCAGCTTAATAACCTGCCTAGAGCCTTCTCTCCCTAGCTTCCGCTCTTAAGACGGGGATAAAGAGGAGTCAAACCCAAAAGAGATCGCGTGGATGCCTAGCTTGGGGTTGAAGCGTTAAATTTAATCAAGCTAGCTTATTTGTGGCGTGTCTGTCCGCAGCAAGTAAGTGAATTTAAAGACTAGACTAAGCATGTAGTGCCGCGGATGTAGAAATTTCGGACGCGGGTTCAACTCCCGCCAGCTCCACCAAATTTGGTGGGTCAGTGATAGGACAACGGTTTCAAAAACAAGAAGTTAGCGAAATCATTAAGACTATACACTGACAACGAAAGAACTATAAATGACACGCAAATGACACGCGGATCATTTAAAGTTTAAAAGGCTCACTTCGGTGGGCTTTTTTATTACCCATCTTAGTTTGAGATTGAAACTGCCGGATGGAAACTCGATGCAGTATTTGAAAACAGAGTAATTAGTATTAATTTAAGATAATTACCTTCTCATAGAAGTTAACTAATTTAGTAATTATATAAAATTTTAATTATTTATATCTAATCTGGCTTTAGCAATAAATACACCATAAGGCTTTAAAAATTTCTACAAACTATGATGGCTATATTCCTATCTCTGAGGTGTTCTATTACTTGATGCAAACTAGTGATCCACTTCTGACACCAAACAGTAATACTCTTCGACTCTTACCATATCGCTTGTCATAATAGGTTCAGGAACCCCAACAATTCAAAGCATTTCAATACAGTTAGATTTCATTATTTAAAGGACAGATTATGCTAATCATCTTCAGTGGTTTACCAGGAAGTGGGAAAAGTACTATCGCTCAGGCTTTGGCAAAGCAGTTAAATGCTCTTTACTAGGGAATCGATACGATTGAGCAAGCTATACGCAAAGCCGATGAAGATAACTATGAAATGGGGCCTGCTGGTTATTTTGTCGCTTACTCGCTTGCCAGAGAGAATCTACAATTAGGGGCGACAGTTATTGCTGACTCAGTGAATCCATTGGCATTAACCCGTGATGCCTATAGAGAAATAGCTTTATCCACAAGAACTGGTTATTTAGAAATTGAGATCATATGTTCCGATATAATTGAGCATCGTAAACGAGTTGAAACCAGAGTGTCTGAAGTCGAGGGATTAACCTTGCCTGACAGGAAACAAATTACAGACTTAGTTTATGAACCATGGAACAGAGAACACCTTATTTTAGACTCATACAGTTTATCCAGTGATGAATGTGTCTCGCGGATCATTGACGTCCTTTCCCAATGTTCAACTCTTGAGACCTCATCAAACGGAGGAAATTAGTTAAAATCCGCTTCGTGCCAATAGCAGACATCTCAGCTGTTTCAAGAAGTTAAGTTCTGGGGAGACCTTCAAGTATATTAATGATCAAATCGAGTGGGAAAATGATCTCATTGGTTTGTCTAAGCTCTTCTAAGGTCCACCAGTAGTGATCGTGAATGACTTCTTTTTCGTTGTGACTCCAACCAGAGCAGTCGATATCTGATTTATCTGCATTAATTATAAAGAAACGTTCTTCAGCAATAACATTCTCACCACTTGGCAGTATCATAGGGAAGGTTCTGGAGGCTATTTGTGGTCCCGTAGTTTTTCTTGTCAGGCCCGTTTCTTCAAATAATTCACGTAACGCTGCCTGCTCAAAAGATTCGTTGCACTCAAGTTGTCCTCCTGGTGTAGCCCAATATGTTTTTCCCTCTAAAGCATCATATTTATGGCAGAACTTAAAGAGTAGTACATGGCTTTCAGGTGAAAGGACTATCAAACGAGAGGCTGGACGACTACGCATATATTCCCTTTTTAATATATTTAAATCTTCATTTTGGATTTTCACATAAAAATAATATTGTTGTCTGTAAGCGAATATCGAAAATGTTATTTCTTGCCACGTTAACTATATTCATCATCTCGTCCGTTCCTCGCTCATTGCAGACTTGTTTTAATTTCCGTTTAGCTGTTAAATGCCAAAAGTAAGTATTGTTGACTTAATGCTACATTTATTTATAAATGTGCATATCAAGTTAGATGAATGGTTTATATTTAGATAGTCATCTCTTTATTGATTCTTTATAAAGGAATATATATGTCCTACCCTCGTTCTTTAATAAATTCGTTGTTGCTTCTATCTTTCTTACCTTTTTCTTTCGTTCAAGCTGCCGATAAGCCTGAATTGGTAGAGAATGGGATTAATCCATTGTCTGTAACCCGAATAGATGACCGTTTGAATTATATGTTGTCGGTTACCAATAATAACGGAAAAACAGTTCAGCACTGGCGATCAATTGATTGTAAACAAGGCAAGGCTGAGCTTCTATACAAAGATTTTCTTAATGATGATGGAGTAACTAGTGCTCGTTATTATGGGAAAAGTTATGCCCGCTATGCGCCCGCACAAATTGATAAGCAGATGACAGAAGAGGAAATCCGTGCTGTCTGCCAGTTACCTATAAAAGAGATGCGGTGGGAAAAATTATCGACGACTTCTCAAGATATTATAACTAATCTTGTTGATATTAATAGTGTTCATGTCACTGGTGACACTTTATCGGTACGAATGGGATATGATATCTCAGAGATTACTTGGGAGCCACCTTACGATGCACCACTAGAATTAAAGGTCGAGCACTATTTATATAACTGTAAAACACATCAAGGTAATGCTGTGGCTGCAATGAATTTTGATAGCGAGGGTCGCGTGACAGACTCACTGATCACTGCGGATATTATTCGCCGCAAGAGCAGTTTCAAAATTGATACTCAAATGACACAGCTCTTCGATCAACTTTGCGAGTTACCAGAAGGAAAATCGTTCACAGCAAAAGGGCTATTTGTGCCTGCTAAGAATAAGCCTGCATCAACACTGATGGGGCCTTCAATGCCTAATCTGAGTAATAATAATCCGCAGTGGCTGAATAAATTTCCGCTTTCCTCTGCGATTGAGAGCCAAGCGCAGTTATTGATCAAGCCTTTGATGCCTCCTCGTTTTAAACAGATTAACTATACGGAAGTCAGCGATTTCGGTAAGGTCAATATACAGCTTGATGCACAACCGGATGGCTATATACGCAAGCTAGAAGATTATGACATTTGGACAGTACAACGTTTAACACTGGCAAATCAGTTACAATTGAAGTTCGCCATGTCTATCAGCAATGATACCTCACTGCTTAGCAAGTTACAGACAGATCTGCATTTTCCGTTAGCAATAGGTCAACGATATCAGGCGCAATGGGAAAATATTGACACTAATAAGAAGGTAACAGCGTCATCATTATTCTGTGATGTTACCGGAGAAGGAGATGCTCAAAGTATTGCCGCCAAATTTAGCGGAAAATATTTATTAGTTGAATGTCGTATGACGACTAAAGGGCAGCCGAATAGCGGTACTAAACTCGCTTGGTTGCAAGATTTCAACATTTTTGTCCCAGTCGCTATGCAAGTGGGCGATAAACCTGAAAGTCCAGTCAAACTGGAACATGTTAATGTAATACGTTAATAAACAAACAGGCTCACAGGTTTATCTAGTGAGCCTTTTATGACTACCTATCTATTCATTAACACTAAGTATATTAGCTAAAGCTTTAGATATCTGTCTTGCTGAAGCTAAAGAACTAAAATATGAAGACGGAATAACTCACTATGGTAATACGTCATTTCACCTAACTCGAATTGTTTGTCTGCGCTCATCTTCCGCCTTCTGCTCTTTTTCCATTTCACATTCATTTTGTTGTGAATGAATGCACACCATTCATCCGCAAACAACAGGTATTCGTTTTTATTTCATCTCTGAAAAATTTTAATTACCACTTATCTCGGTAATCAAACGCAATGAAATAAGTATATTTAGCCGGATTAATTTTGTAAGTTACATATTTTTGAATAGCATTAATCCATTCTTTTTTTAGATCAAACTCACCATTATTGATGACATTCTCATTTTTTGGATCAATTGTTTCTTCAATAATAAAGTCATCGTCACCGTAATCTTTAGAGTATTCCTCAATTTCTTCCGTTTTCTATTAAACCACTGGGTATGTAGTTTCAATCTCATGATGTTATTATCTACTTACAGATATTTTTTAGTATTATGTTTGAAGTCAGCAGGCTTCCGCTGTTTCTCTGTTTTTGGATCATGTCTATCTAATAGAACGCATTGGCTGACTTCAAAGGAAACTAATGCATAGGGTTAATTTCTCTTTAACTGCCTTTAATTCCTCTTCGAATATTTTGAGAAACCATCTTAGCAATGGTAGTATAAGCAATATTGATATATTAAATTAAAAAATAAAAAACCAATGAAAATCAAATCATTAAAAGTTTTCCTCTTATAATAAAAAAACACAGAGTAAGAACACCAATGGCTTCCACCTAGTCGTTGTTTTCCATTTAGAAGAACTAAATAAATAAGAGAGACGAAGTATTTAGTTATTGTTCTGAGTTCATCACTGTAATATATAGGCTGCAATCTAGTATCTAAAAATTAAGGAACCCAAATGGCCATTAAGAAAAACGAACTATACTCCTCACTATGGGCCAGTTGCGATGAGTTACGCGGTGGGATGGATGCCAGCCAGTACAAAGATTATGTACTGACCATGCTATTTATGAAGTATGTATCTGATAAGTATAAAGGTGATCCGTACGGTATGATTGTTATACCCCAAGGTGCCAGCTTTGATGATATGGTTGCACTTAAAGGCGATAAAGAAATAGGCGATAAAATAAACAAAATTATCAGTGCGTTAGCTGAAGAAAATGACCTAAAAAGTGTCATTGATGTCGCCGATTTTAACGACGAAGATAAGCTCGGCAAAGGCAAAGAGATGATTGACCGTCTTTCCAAGCTGATAGGGATATTTGAAGGGCTTGATCTCTCTTCCAACCGTGCTGATGGTGACGATTTATTGGGTGATGCTTATGAGTACCTAATGCGTCACTTTGCAACTGAGTCTGGTAAATCCAAAGGCCAGTTTTATACCCCATCCGAAGTTTCACGCATTCTCTCGAAAGTGATTGGTATTAATAAAAACACCCCGCAAGACGCTACCGTTTATGACCCAACTTGCGGTTCAGGTTCATTATTATTAAAAGCTAGTGATGAAGCCCCCCCGTGGCTTGAGTATTTTTGGCCAAGAAATGGATAACGCCACCAGCGCCTTGGCTCGTATGAATATGATCCTACACAACAACGCCACCGCGAAGATCTGGAAAGGCAACACCATTTCGGATCCACAATGGAAAGAAGCCAACGGGCAACTAAAAACGTTCGACTTTGCTGTCGCTAATCCCCCCTTCTCCAATAAAAACTGGACTAACGGCATTAATCCTAAAGAAGATGAATTTGATCGTTTTCGCTGGGGTATTCCCCCCCGAAAAAAATGGTGACTACACCTTCTTGTTGCATATTATCAAAAGTTTAAAAAGCACGGGTAAAGGTGCCATCATTCTCCCCCACGGTGTATTATTCCGAGGTAATGCTGAAGCGCGTATTCGTGAAAACCTGATTAAACAAGGTTATATCAAAGGAATTATCGGTTTACCCGCCAACCTGTTCTACGGCACAGGTATTCCTGCCTGTATTATCGTGATCGACAAAGAACACGCGCAGGCGAGAGAAAGTATTTTTATGGTCGATGCCAGCAAAGGCTTTATCAAAGATGGCAATAAAAACCGTTTGCGTAGTCAGGATATTTATAAAATTGTTGAGGTATTTACCAAGCAATTAGAACAACCTCACTTTAGCCGAATGGTGCCATTAAGCGAAATAGTGGCTAATGACTACAACCTAAATATACCGCGTTATATTGATTCCAGTGAACCAGAAGACTTGCACGACCTCAGTGCCCATCTACAAGGTGGTATTCCCAATCGTGATATCGATGCCTTAGAACGCTACTGGCAGATATTCCCGAGTATTCGTGCGGCCTTATTCAAACCAGCACGTGAAGGTTATAGTGAAGCTTTAGTTAAAGCCTCTGAAGTGAAGAATACCATTCTAAACCATGATGAATTTAAACAGTTTGCGACGAATAGCTTGCAGCATTATCACGTTTGGGCTCACGCATCTAATTTAGCTGAGATCAGTGTAGGTGATCAGCCTAAAGCGTTAATCGCTGAAATCAGCGAAAGTTTGTTGCAAAGCTATTCACAAACACCATTGCTGAGCAAATACGATATCTACCAGATCCTGATGGATTACTGGAGTGATACGATGCAAGACGATGTGTACGTACTGGTACAAGATGGTTGGTCTACAGGTAAAGTATTGCGTGAGTTAGAAGTCAAAAAAGGTGAAAAACTGAGAGAAACGCCTGACTTAGTGATTGGTAAAACAAAGTATAAAGCTGAGTTGATCCCCCCTGCTCTTATCGTGGCACGCTATTTTGCCGATGAACAAACCAAAATCGATACCTTGCAAAGCAAACTTGATAGTGCCAGTCAAGAGTTAGAAACCTATCTTGAGGAAAATAGCGGTGACGACGGCCTACTTAATGAGGCATTGAATGATAAAGACAAAGTCACCAAAGCCACAGTCACGGCACGTTTGAAAATTGCCACTGACCCCGATGAAAAATCGGCATTAAAACAAGCCCAAAAGCTGTTTGATAATGAAGCCAATGCTAAAAAAGCGCTGAAAAAAGCCCAAGATGCCCTCGATTTAGCGGTGTTTAAGCAATACCCGAAACTGAGTATCGACGAAATCAAAAATTTGATAGTGGATGATAAATGGCTGGCGACGTTGCAAAGTAATATCGAGGCAGAAATTGAGCGCGTGACTCAGCAGCTGGCTAATCGCGTTAAAGAGTTGGAAGAGCGCTACAATGAGCCATTACCGGCTATTACTAAATCGGTAGAAGAGCTGAGTGAGAAAGTCGCAGGCCATTTAAAAGCGATGGGTTTGGAGTGGTCACTATGAGCGTTGAAGTAACAGAAACGGGTTTAAATCTTATTCCGGCTGGCTATAAGCAGACGGAAGTTGGGGTGATCCCAGAGGATTGGGATATTCGGAATATTGGGGATTTTGCTCCTTTACAAAGAGGATTCGATCTCCCATCAGCAAACAGAGTTAATGGCAAGTATCCTGTTGTATATTCCAACGGAATTGTAAATACTCATTGTCATTTTAAAGTTAAAGGCCCTGGAGTTGTAACCGGTAGATCCGGTACTTTGGGAAAAGTGCATTATGTTGAAGCTGACTATTGGCCTCATAATACATCGTTGTGGGTAACTAAATTTAATGAAACAAATCCAAAGTTTATTTATTTTATTTTTACATATATTAACTTTGAACGATTTGCTAGTGGTTCAGGCGTACCAACTTTAAATCGGAATGATGCTCATAGCTTCAAAATCGCAATCCCATCTAGTCAGCAAGAACAAACCGCCATAGCCAATGCACTATCTGATGTTGATACGCTGATTAGTGAATTAGAAAAACTGATCGCCAAAAAACAAGCTATCAAAACCGCCACTATGCAACAACTCCTCACAGGCCGCACCCGCCTGCCGCAGTTTGCATTGCGTGAAGATGGCGCACCAAAAGGCACCAAGCCAAGTGAGTTGGGAGAAATACCGGAGGATTGGGAGGTTCATTCCCTAGGGGATCTGTGTAATTACCAAAATGGTAAGGCCCAAGAGCAGTATTTCAATTCGAATGGCGGCTACAAGGTAGTTTCAATAGGTAATTATTCAGAATCCGGTAGATACATAGACACGGGTAGTTATATCGACGAGAAATTTAAAAATGAGGTTGGACGATTTGTACTTAGTCATGGCGATCTAGCAATGATTCTTAACGATAAAACTGCTATTGGTACGATTATCGGCAGAGTACTACTAATTGAGGCGGATGAAACTTATGTCATGAATCAGCGAACAATGAGGCTTGCACCCAAAGGTAGTGTGAAATCTAAATATTTACACTTTCTTCTCAATTCTGATTCGGTGCACAAGAGAATCGTTGGGATGGCCAAGCCTGGTACTCAGATTTATGTGAATACTGATGATGTATTAGGGTTTAACTTGCTTATATCCAACTCTCAAGAAGAGCAAACCGCCATCGCCACCATTCTCTCTGATATGGACGACGAGATTCAGGCACTGGAACAACGCCTTGGCAAAACCCGCCAAATCAAACAAGGCATGATGCAAGAGCTGCTGACGGGCAAGACTCGGCTGCCTTATGACAAGGAATAAGGAGTGGCTGCTATGGCCTTTGTTGCGGAGCAACTAAAACAAAAAAATACGCTGGATAAACAAGTAATACAGGTGAAGACGTTAGTTTCTTTACCGAACATCTCTATTCCAGCCTATCAACGGCCTTATAAATGGACACATGCAAATCTAGTTGACTTGTTGAGCGACTTAAAAGTATATCGGGATAAATCGGCTTATCGCTTGGGTTCTGTGGTGTTTCATAGGTACTCAGACTCAGAAAGTAAACTAAAAACGCTCGATATTGTTGACGGACAACAGCGCACTTTAACCTTAGTACTTCTGGTTAAGGCGTTGTTAGATGAGCGCTTGGATGACCTAAAGCGGCAAGATGTTAAAGACACACTCGCCTCACTTGCTGTGCCGATTGATGCATTTTTAAATCGACAAACCTTTAATAGTGATATTTCGCACCGAAATTTGCATCAAAACTTTATGGCGGCAAAACGAGCTGTTGCTCGCAGTGACTTTACCGAGGCCGATATCGATTTTTTACTAAACCGCTGTGAAGTGGTTACCTTTGTGCTTGATGATGTGTCAGAGGCTTTCCAGTTTTTTGACTCGCAAAACGCCAGAGGCCGAGATTTAGATCCTCATGATTTGTTAAAAGCGTTTCATCTGCGTGAGTTTTCAGAAAGTGAAACTGAACTTAAAGCTGACTCGGTGCGCCATTGGGAAAGCCTGGAAAGTGAACAGTTGGCGCGACTGTTTTCCAACTATTTGTTTCGTATTCGCAACTGGGCACAAGGTAAATCGGCACAGTATTTTACTAAATCAAAAGTGGGTTTATTTAAAGGAGTCAATCTTGATCAGGTAGGGCTTTACCCTTATGTGGAGCCGCTTCGAATCGCTCACCATTTTGTTGATGACTATAACGGCCAGTACCAGCGCCATATTGATCACCAACACATGAGTTTCCCTTTTCACCTTGATCAGATGATCATAAATGGTAGGCGTTTTTTTGAAATGACCAGCCATTACCAACAAAAAATAGCTGAGATCGTAAGCGATGAACGAAGTGGAAAAGATAAGGCCAAGGTTAGTGAAGAAAAACAGAGCATTCGCATACTCGGCCATGAGCTAGAGCCCTTAGCTTGTAAGATTTTACATACCATAAATACCTACCGCTCTCGAACCCGCACAGGGGATGGCTATGTGCGCACACTGTTTGATTGTGCGGTGATCTTTTATCTAGATAAGTTTGGCGCACATCAGCTTTCGCAAGCGATAGAGAAGCTGTTTATTTGGGCATATAGCTGCCGATTAGAAATGCAAGTCGTCGGTATAGAGCGCATGGATAAACACGCTCTGACACATAATGTCTTTGAACGTATAAAGCAAGCGGTGCAACCAGCTGATGTTTTAAATTGGCCGTTAGCCACACTTAAAAAGTCTGATTGTAAGGGAACCAATCTTAGTGAAATTACCGAGCTGTTTAAGGAAATGAAGTACTATGAGTAATGTTCGGATGCCATACACGAAATACAATGATGGGGCTGATGGTAAAGCAATTGCCAGCTTTAAGGTTAAAAAATTACTTTGTGATGCAAGCCAATATGTCGTCCCTATGTATCAACGGAACTATGCGTGGGGTGAGGGTGAAATCAACCAACTGATCCAAGACGTATTGGATTATCAACATAGTAAACCAGATCAAACCTACTACATTGGCACGTTGGTCGTGTTTGAGCGTAACGATGGCAGCTTTGAAGTGATTGATGGGCAACAACGTTTTACCACACTTACCTTATTAACCTTTGCTCTCAAACGCTTATATGCTGCAGGCAAAGTGACTGTCGATATGGGCTGGTACACTACTCCTAATCTCAATTTTGAAAGCCGCCAAAAATCATCGGATACCTTTGCCTGCCTAATTCAAGGCGTTGCACTAGAACACTTAAAAACCGATGACTACAACCTCGATGTGGTGAATGGTTTCTCTTTGCTAGAAAAGGGCTTATTAGCTTTGGGGGATAAGCTTGAAGGATTTTGCCAATACCTTTACGAAAAGGTAGAAATAACCCGAGTATCTGTGCCCAAAGATACCGATTTAAATCATTATTTTGAGGTAATGAATAATCGCGGTGAGCAGCTAGAAAAGCACGAAGTCGTTAAAGCAAGGTTAATGTCGGTGTTAAATGAAATCACTGACCCCTATGAGCGTGAGCAGAGTATACAGCTGCTAGGAAAAGTGTGGGACGCAACAGCTAATATGGAACGTTACGTTCAATACGGCTTTAACCTCGATGAAAGGCATAATATTTTTGGTAAAGACGATTGGGGACAATTTAAACCAACGTGCTACGCTGATTTAGCTACAAGCATTTGCGAAGCAACTACTCAAAAGAGCGAAAACACTCAAACCATTTCGCTGACGCTCAATGAGATATTGGCAAAGCCACCTCAGTCCTCTTCTAGCGCTGATATAATGTTTACACCAGAGCGCTTTAATAGCGTCATTAATTTCTCTAACTTCTTACTGCATGTTTTACGAGTGTTAACAAAACAGGATATCGCGTTGGACGATAAGCGTTTGTTAGAGCAGTTCGACGCCTACTTGAAAGAAAATGGCAGTAACAAAATTAACGCAGTTAAAGACTTTGTATTCGCGCTACTCAAGTGCAAATATCTTTTTGACCAGTACATCATTAAGCGGGAATTTAGTGATGGCAAAGATAGGTGGAGCTTGAAAAAGCTGCATTTTTATAACGCTAAGAGTCAGAGCTACATTAATACTTTTGGTGGCAGCGAAGAACAGGATAATGAAGATGGCTTTGAAGGGATAAATCGTCAGATTTTAATGCTGTTAAGTGCTTTGCATGTTTCCACACCGACACTGGCTTATAAGCACTGGTTAAATGGTGCATTGTTCCATTTGTTTGCTATGGATGAAATTACGCCTCGTCTTTATTTGCAGAAGCTTGAATATTTATCTCGTCAATTTGTATATGGTCGTTTTTTAAGTGCATCTCCTGCTGATTACTACCAAATGATTTTTCAAAACAAAGAATATTCAGCATTTGATCCAAATAATCAGCAAGTATTAGTAAAGCTGCGTTATGGCGTAATTGAAAATAACTTAGTGTTTAACTATCTCGATTACTTGTTGTGGTGTGAGGGAAAACTAAACAAAACGGATGATGTGATTACTCAGTTTGAGTTTACCTTCCGAAGCTCTGTTGAACACTTTTATCCGCAGCACCCACTTGATGGGCATTATGTACTGCCGGATGCTGATTTGCATCGCTTTGGTAATTTGTGCTTGATTAGCCATAGCAAAAATTCAAAATTAAGTAACTTACAACCCACCGCTAAGCGTGATCATTTTAAAGCGGCCATCGCAGATAAAAGTATTGATACCCTAAAACTGTATGAAATGATTAAGTTGATGAATGCTGATGGAGAATGGACAGAAACTCAAATAGCTACGCATGAACAAGCCATGTTAATGGTGTTTTCTAAGGACTTGAATAAGGGTTTTAGCTATGAGTAATGTCGGTCAACGCGAACGTATAACCCAAAATCGTATCGTTCAGTTTTTTCAAACTGACTTAGACTATCGCTATTTAGGCGATTGGCAAGATCGCGTCAATAATAAAAATATTGAAGTTGAGATCCTTGTTGATTGGTTAACAAAACGTGGTGTAAGTGAAGCGCTGATCAATCGTACAATTCGCCAGCTAGATGCTGCAGCCGCGCTGGGTGAAGGGAAAAAACTCTATTACGCTAACAAAGAGGTTTATCGCTTACTACGTTACGGTGTGAAAGATAAAGAAGGTGCAGGCCACCAAAATGAAACCGTTTGGTTGATTGATTGGCATAACCCCGAAGCCAATGACTTTGCGATAGCAGAAGAAGTCTCGATTAAAGGTGAAAATAAAAAACGCCCAGACATCGTGTTGTATGTAAACGGTATTGCGCTGGGTGTGATAGAGCTTAAACGTTCATCTGTCTCTGTTTCTGAAGGTATTCGCCAAAATCTGGATAACCAAAAGAAAGATTTTATTCGTAATTTCTTTACCACAATGCAATTGGTGATGGCGGGTAATGATACTCAGGGACTACGTTACGGCACAATTGAAACACCCGAAAAATTTTATCTTGAGTGGAAGGAACCGCTTGAAAATACTTATGACTATAAACTCGATTTTCACCTAAGCCGTATATGTAATAAGTCTCGCTTTTTGCAAATCATCCATGATTTTATTGTCTTTGATGCTGGAACCAAGAAAACCTGTCGCCATAACCAGTTTTTCGGTGTTGAAGCGGCTAAGGCTCATATCACAAAGCGTGAGGGGGGTATAATCTGGCATACCCAAGGTTCAGGTAAAAGCTTAACTATGGTGTGGCTAGCTAAATGGATACGGGAAAATGTTACTGATGCTCGCGTGCTGATAGTGACTGACCGAACTGAACTTGACGAACAGATTGAAAAAGTGTTTACAGGTGTTGACGAAGAAATTTATCGTACCAAAAGTGGTGCAGATCTTGTGGCCACGTTAAATCAGCCTAACCCTTGGTTGATCTGCTCATTAGTGCATAAATTTGGAAGGCAGTCTGATTCTGAAAATGATGCCGCAACCGATGAATTTATTGAAGAACTGAAAAAATCACTGTCATCGAATTTCAGAGCTAAAGGAACATTGTTTGTCTTTGTCGATGAGTGCCATCGTACTCAATCTGGTAAGTTGCACAACGCAATGAAGACCATTTTACCTGAAGCCATGTTTGTCGGTTTCACAGGGACTCCCCTAATGAAAAAAGACAAAAAGAAATCAGTTGAAGTCTTTGGTCCTTATATTCATACCTATAAATTCGATGAGGCTGTCGCTGATGGCGTAGTATTGGATTTACGCTATGAAGCAAGAGATATAGACCAACACATTACCTCCCAAAAGAAAGTTGATGAGTGGTTCGAGGCAAAAACGCGCGGATTATCTCGAATAGCTAAAACGCAGCTCAAACTAAAATGGGGCACCATGCAAAAGGTGCTATCCAGTAAATCACGCTTGCAACAGATTGTGAATGATATCTTGTTAGATATGGATACTCGGCCACGTCTGATGGATGGTCATGGTAATGCGATGTTAGTCTGCTCCAGCGTTTATCAGGCCTGTAAAGCCTATGAAATGTTTAGTCAGACCGATTTAGCAGGTAAAGTTGCTATAGTTACTAGTTTTCAACCAACACCTGCAAGTATTAAAGGTGAGGAGACTGGTGAAGGTTTAACGGAAAAACTCTTTAAATACGATATTTATCGTAAAATGTTAGCAGACTACTTTGAACTACCTGAAGACAAAGCAGCTAATAAAGTTGAGGACTTTGAAAAGGAAGTTAAAAAGCGTTTCGTTAATGAACCTGGGCAAATGCGCCTGCTGATTGTGGTCGATAAATTGTTAACTGGCTTTGATGCGCCTTCTGCCACTTATTTGTATATTGATAAGCAAATGGCAGATCACAGCCTGTTTCAGGCAATTTGTCGCGTCAACCGTCTCGATGGTGATGATAAAGAATACGGTTATATCATCGACTATAAAGATTTATTCCGCTCATTAGATAAAGCAATTTCTGATTATACTCAAGGTGCTTTTGAAGGTTATGACAAGGAAGATGTGGTTGGTTTACTAAAAGACCGATTAGAGCAAGCAAGACTAAATTTAGATAGTGCGCTGGAAATGGTTCGAGCATTATGTGAGCCAGTAAAAGCACCACGAAATACAGAGGATTATATCCATTATTTTTGTGGCGAATCAGGCTTAAATCAAGATGAGTTAACCGAAAAAGAGGCACTTCGTTTAACCTTATATCAGAGTGTTGCCAAGTTACTGCGAGCATTCGCAAATATCGCCAACGAAATGCCAGATGCAGGTTATTCTACTCATGATATAAACTCTATTAGATCTGAAGTTTGTCACTATGAAAAAGTTCGCGATGAAGTGAAGCTTGCAAGTGGTGATCTCGTCGAAATGAAGCGCTTTGAGCCTGCAATGCGTCATCTGCTAGATATGTATATTCGTGCCGATGATAGTGAAGTCCTTATGGACTTTGAAGAGCTTGGCTTGATTGAATTAATCGTCGAAAAAGGCGTCAGTGCTATCGATACCCTGCCCGAGGATCTCCGTAAAAATCCGGGAGCAATGGCTGAGACCATTGAAAATAACGTTCGCAAAATCATTGTCGATGAAAATCCGGTTAACCCTAAATACTATGAACAGATGTCAGTGTTACTCAATGAACTAATCGAACTTCGTCGACAAAAGGCGATTGAATATCAAGATTACCTCGAGAAAATCCGCGAACTCGCTGCTAAAGTCGTACGTCCTGAGCGAACATCATCTAGCTACCCTGCATCAATGGATACTAATCCCAAACGTGCTTTTTATGATAACTTTGGCAAAGATGAATGGCTTGCCACCAAAATTGATAGTGCCATTCGTTATACCAAAAAAGCGGATTGGGTAGGAGATCGTTTTAAGGAACGAGAAATTGCCAATGCAGTACGAGAAGAAACGGCGGGCTATGAGGTGGATATTCAGGACGTAATGGAACTCGCTAAAGCTCAAAAAGAGTATCAATGATGACGATGATTGAAATTGGCTCAATGACAATACAATTGAATCGTAAAGCCATCAAAAACTTACATATTAGCGTGTTGCCGCCTGATGGACGTGTACGTGTATCTGCGCCTGTATCTATGACGGAAACGGCTATTCGTATGGCGGTGATCCGTCGTATCCCTTGGATTAAACAGCAGCAGAATAATTTCATAAAACAACCCTGCCAATCAGAACGAGAAATGGTCAGTGGCGAATGCCATTACTTGTGGGGTCGACGCTATCGTCTCAATGTTGTGCCACATGTAGGAAAGCATGAAGCCAAATTAGGCCGTGGACGATTACATTTGTATGTTAGCCATACTGCAACTGCTGAGCAAAAGGCTTTAGTTCTCACTGAATACTACCGTGAAGCACTTAAACAGCGAATAGCTGACTTATTGCCTATTTGGGAAAGCAAAATAGGTGTCACTGTCGACGCTTGGGGCGTAAGAAAAATGAAAACCAAATGGGGCAGTTGCAATACGCAAGCAAAACGCATTTGGTTGAACTTAGAACTCGCCAAAAAGCCACCAGAATGTTTAGAATACATCCTAGTTCATGAGTTAGTTCACCTACTTGAACGTAAGCATAATGAACGATTTAAAGCCCACATGGATAAGCTACTTCCTGATTGGCAAGAACGCAAAGACTTGCTGAATAAAGCACCATTGGCTTACAGTCATTGGTTATACTAACTTTTGTCCTTATAGAATAGAGAGCTCAACTCAATCTTAACTACTTTTTAGTGGCAAATAGGTGGTAAACAAAAAACATGTAGATACAGTACTGGAGCGGTACTAAAGATAAACTATAAAACGCCCGATGAAGTTCATCGAGCGTTTTATACCTGAAAAGTTGTCAACTTATATCAAGGCTAGTCAAACAAGAGTAATAATTAACCTTTTTAAAATCCAGGCTTACCGTTTTTAGCCCGCCATTCTTTAACTTCTTTAATAATAGCAGTAGCGCTCCCATCATTATTACCTTCTGGATAATAAATCAGATCTGAACCTTCAGGATGATCAATGATTTTAATAAAATATTATAAATTATCATCTTGTGTTTTTTCGTCACTTTCATAATTAATTATAGCTTCAATAAATTGTTTAAATTTAGCTTCTGTATAATCATTAATGCTATTTTTCAGTTTCATAATTATTTTCCTTTGTGAATATCAATGTGACGTTTCGGAGTAACAACTCGAATATTATCTATAATAAACCTCTCCGCGGTTTATCATGGTGAGACTCAAAGGAACGTCTCCCTCCAACACTATCTTTATATCTAGCCCTAGGAGCCAAACCATTTCGCATTCGAGTTCTATTACTTTGTTTTCTTTAACTAACTTTTTAGAAAGGCTTCATACTGCCAATGGTGATCTGCCCCCCCCCATTGAATATGAACAAAATTCCTTAAGAAAAGTGGCTTGATTTAGTTGCAAAGAACAATTATTAACAAGACTATCTGGTTAGACTTTTTGGCTATTAAATTCGCAGCTAAGCCAGCGGGCAAATTCCATAGCCCATTCACGGCCACTGCAATAGCTTTTGAAGGTTTGAAAGCTTGAAAGCGATGGCTTAAGTCCTCGCCATAAACGCAGTGACAGTGATGTTTAATCCAGTATCCCCAACTAAGTACATTATCTGGATCGAGAACCTGTTCTAACAGACCACAATCAAAATCAATTTTACTGATAACGGGATTGTTTTTTTCAAGAACAGACTAACAGTTGCAAATTGCTCTTTAATAGTCTGATCAGGTTCATATTTGAAAATAA
Organism: Proteus sp. MB838; assembly: GCF_054767435.1. Classification (NCBI taxonomy): domain Bacteria; kingdom Pseudomonadati; phylum Pseudomonadota; class Gammaproteobacteria; order Enterobacterales; family Morganellaceae; genus Proteus; species Proteus sp. MB838. The sequence continues at coordinate 5,886 of NZ_BAABMO010000007.1, read as the reverse complement.
CTGTCATATCCAGATCAGACTTACCTACTTCTGCCCTGCCTTCAGCTACACTTCCGTATACATATAGACTGTGTATAAGCTTAGGAAAGCAACGGGTTAGATTTGTCACAACACATTCAATTATATGTGAGAATTCAGGTTGAATTTCCGCGCGTCTTGGCTGGGAAATAAAATCATTATGATCGACGGCCATCTTTTCTCTTGTTTGCTAATGTTATTTTTCCTGATAACAGGCATTTTGAACCTGAAATTGTTGTATCCAAACTATTATGCCTTAATATCCACTCCTCTCTTACAGTAGCCCCCTACGCGTTAGGTGGCTAGCTTCGTACCAGAAGTGGAAGTTTAGTGGTTCTAGAAACCTTACATATAGTGGCTAATTGTGGCTAAGTTTTGTCAACCACAGTCGCTTCAAGGTTGGTGACGTTTAACAGTTGCGACGGATTGTCCCTGACATGGTAAGCTTTCGCATAAATTAATTCTAATTTACACCGCTTAAGTTACCGCAATTGCTAGTAGTAGACTGGCAGAAAAATTATCGAGAAAATTTACGAGAGCCCATAACGCACAGGACGACGCCAAGCGTAATGAATACCATTAGAGGACTTATGGTCTCATGCAACAGTATAGCCGACAACCCCAGCCCGAAGAAAGGCTGAAGAAGTTGCAACTGACCGACAGCAGCAATCCCCCCCCCGTTGCAAGCCCCTTATACCAGAAAATAAAACCAATTAGCATACTAAATAGGGAGACATAACCTAGTGCTATCCATACAGATGATCCAATACTGGTAAATGAGGCTGGCATTGTTATAAATGACGCTATCAGCATGAATGGTAACGAGAGGACCAACGACCAACTGATGACCTGCCATCCCCCCAGAATACGGGTTAACTTTGCACCTTCGGCATAACCCAAACCACAAACCACCACCGCTGCAAGCATGAGAAGATCACCAGTAGGTGAGACGATCGTGCTTTGTGAGAGAGCAAACCCCATAACGAGCAAACTACCAAGCACAGAAAAAATCCAGAAGGCCATTCTGGGGCGTTCGCCACCACGTAGGACGCCAAAAATCGCAGTGGTCAGCGGCAGAAAACCAAGAAAAACGATTGAATGAGCAGAGGTCACATGTTGTAACGCCATAGCCGTCAGCAACGGAAAACCGATAATGACGCCCAGTGACACAATTATGAGTGACTTTATCTGCGAAACTTGCGGATATTTTTCACGAAAACCATAAATCAGCATAATGGCCAACACACCCGCTATCGATGCCCTTAGAAATGTCAGGAAAAAGGGATCCATATCAAGGACGGCTACGCGAGTAGCAGGTAGCGAACCACTAAAAATGATGACCCCCAACAGCCCGTTGATCCATCCAGAAACAGCTCTAGGATCTGTTTTATTTACCACTGTATTCACCATTATCAACCTCACTTTCTATTGTTGCCCGCAGGCTTGAGCACTTGAACGGCAGATGGTACACTCAATAATTCAATACAATCAAATTATTGTCATGGATACATTTGATGAAAGCACGCTATAAATCCATCGTGGATATGTTCGCAAATAGGATCCGAAGCGGAGATATCCCTTCCGGTACACGTTTACCAACACACAGAGCACTCTCCACGCAGGAACATATCTCTCTAGCTACAGCAACTCGGGTTTACAGCGAACTAGAAGCTATGGGGCTGGTCAGTGGTGAAACCGGAAGAGGAACATTTGTCAGAGAAATAGCGTTGCCCTACGGTCATGGAATTGACCAACATGCTGTGGCCACTGATGTGTTTGATCTGAATTTTAACTATCCGTCGTTACTTGGTCAGGGGGAACAACTCCGTGATGCCCTCCAAAAGATTGCGGTCTCCGGGGATATAGAATCCCACCTCCGTTACCAACCACACGCAGGCAGGATGACAGAGAGAAAGATTATTGCAGATCATATCGCGACCCCGGGATTTCAACCTGACGCTGAAAACGTGGTTATTGTGAATGGTGCACAACACGGACTAACTATCACTGTGATGGGTATGCTACGCCCAGGAGATGTAGTGGCAGTTGATGCATTCACCTATTCGGGTTTTAAAGTACTGGCAGAGCTATATCATCTGGAGCTCGTCGCCATACCCGCTTTAACCAGTGGCCCAGATTTATCTGTGCTGGAAGAGTTATGCCAGAAAAGACATGTCAAAGCTGTCTATACCATACCAACATTACATAATCCCCTTGGCTGGGTGCTCAGCCACAGTCAGCGAAAAAAAATAGCCGAAATTGCGAGAACTTATGATCTTCTCGTTATAGAAGACACCACATACAGCTACCTGATCCACAGACCTCCCTCACCTATTGCATTTTATGCACCTGAACGTACCATTTATATCACTGGATTCTCAAAAAGCGTGGCGACTGGCTTGAGGGTAGGGGCTGTTGTTTGCCCTGAATCATACCGGCCTGCACTAGAAAGGGCGGTGAGAGCAACCACCTGGAATACCCCCTCTGTAATGACAGCACTGGTATGTAATTGGATACAAGATGGCACAGTTGCCCGTTTTGAAACACTGAAACGGCGGGACGCTCGCCAGCGACAGGCGGTATTAAGATCCACACTCGGGGATATGCCCTGTATTACGCATCCTACCTCTTATTTTGCCTGGTTCCCTTTACCAGATGATACAAGAGCCGACCGAGTCGCCAAGAAACTGATGGACTGTAATATTTCCGTTTCAACAGCAGAACCTTTCTGTACTTCACTCGTTGTCCCACAAGCTCTTAGAATTGCTCTTGGATCTGTCACAATAGAGAGCTTACAAAAAGCGTTGATAAAAGTCCGAGAAGCTGTGGAGTATGAACAGTATCGTTAACCCGTTATACATTTAATGATATATGCGTTTTTTGCTCTGGGCTGACAGTACGAAAATCGGCAATGAGATCTTCACACTTGGTACGATAATTATAAACCAACAGCTCCTACTGTGGATTGCTCCATCCCCTATACGGCTGTCAGCCTGAGTATCCTCACTCCAAATACAAGAATGATGGAGTCACTAAAAATATTAAAAAGAATTTTTTGAAGACTAATAAGCTTGGTTTAGCTAACCTAATTCCAGAGTATAAAACGTATCCTAAATACTAAAGCGTTTTAATGCGTTTATTATCTTATCGTTTTTATATTGAAACACAAAACACTCTAAATAAGAGTATCACATTATAAATTTCAACCATTAAATATAAATATTACATATCTATTAAAAATTAAAATTAAAATTAAAATTAAAATTAAAATTAAAATTAAAACTCCATTTTAAATTATCTTTTTTAGATAACATCTAATATTAAAATATAATCAGTTTAAGAAAGTCTAAATTAGATATATTAAAAATATATTCAATTATCATTAAATAAATAAACAAAAGGTGTAATATATAATATTGCTTTATTATTTATCCTCTAAAAAAGAATAAAGGAATAATGATATGAAAAAAGTATTACTCAGTCTTGCTATGCTGAGTGTAATATCAACGCCGGTATTGGCTAAAGCTCCTGTAGCTAACTTAAAAATCAATGGTGATATTAAGCCACCAACTTGTACTATTAATGGGGCGACACAAAGTGATATGATTTTTGATTACGGAGTCATAAGCCCAACGCTTATCCCTCAATCGAAAAACTACGAATATCCTAACGGTATAGTCCAAAATACAGTTACGATTGAATGTGATGCTAAAACATATTTAACCTTTGTTGCATCTGACACTTATGACAGTGCGGAATTAGCTAATAATACGCTAGCACAGTTTCATTTAGTTGATAAAGAAAATCCTGAAACCGCAGTTGGAGCAGCCTCTTTTTTGTGGGAGGATGTGACTGTTGATAGTAAACCAGCGTACATTTCACGAGCAAATGATGTTACTATCACAGAAACAAATTACTATAACGTTCTATACAAAGGCGCAACCAATGGTTGGACATCAGAACAACAAAAAGGCAATGTTAGTAAAGAATCTCTGGCACTAATTCCAGGTGAAGTTTTCCAAGCAGTTTTTAAAGATGTATATAAAATTCCTTCTTTTCTTTTATCCAAAGATGCATTAAATAAAAAAGGAATAGATTTATCTAATGGCTTAGATTTTATGGGTGAAGCTGTTCTCACTTTTAACTTTGGTGTCTAATTTTTAAAATAACTGATAATCACAATATCATTAACTTTTATATTGTGATTATCTTTACGTTAAAAGTTTAACAGTGCTTGGCGCGCTATTAATGTTCTGAATATCAAATTAGCACATCATTCAATCAAGAACGATACATCAATACTTCCTTTATAAGTATTCGTAGGTATATTTCCATTGGCACAAAGGTTGAATGATAATGACTTATAAACAGATCCCCCCATTATATTTGCCTGAAGGTTGTCCTGCATAAAACTCTAAAGCTTCGGAGGAATTGTTATTACATACTGCATTAGTTATTGTTTTAGTTGCATCAGATACCGTGATATAAGGTGCAACTTCTTTATTTTTCAAAGGGATACTTGGAGACATTGTCATCCCAGTTTTACTCCCATTGACTAGCTCATTATAGGGTTTTAATGTCACATACATATTTCCTGAATGAGAACAAGAGACAAGCATACTAGCGACACTTTGCTCAAGTAACTTGGCTGACTTAAAATTTTGTGCTAGTTGAATAGCAAATTGTATGTTTGTTGAGCTAGCAGGAGAAACATTACATGTTTTTAAGACGTGAATAGGACCATTACCAAATGAAAAAGGAACTGAAGATAGATCTGGAGGAGCATCAGTTGCAGTTTGAGCTGTAGTAAAATATATCGGAGCTACAAAATCGTAAATACCAGGTTTAACATGACCTACTGCATAAATAGAATAAGAGCTTATTCTCAAACTAGTATTGTTTACACGTGATATATAACCATACCAGCACATTGGGTGACGATAGACAAATTGATCCGCATACTCAGCTGTTCTAGAAACCTCTTTTCCTCGACGCAGAGTAATTTTTGTCGGGGAAGGTAATCCATTCTGATAATACACCGCATCGATAGATACTATTCCATTGATAGCTGCAACTAAATAATTTTCCCTATTTTCCGCTTCACTTGCATTTTTATTATATAATTTTAATCCGTACTCCCCCTCTTGACTTCCTGGGAATGGGAATAAAAAACTCTGCCATTGTGCACTGTTTTTACTACAATAATCTACAACATTATTAACACCTACAGCCGCTCCATAGGTATTACCACTACTACTAAGTGACATATATGATTGAGGAGGTGTTAATTCACCTATATACCCCGTTCCATTATCTGGAATAACAAGTGCTTTTGTTAGGAGAGGGAAAAACAGTGACAATACAAAAAGACTGATTTTAATAGTTATCGTTTTCAATTTTCACCACCGACCATAATGACAAATAGAACCATCTATATATACTATATATTATATGACTATTAGTGATTTTTATCTCTAACCATAAGAATTAAAATAAAAATAAAGTAAAGAAAAACATTCCAAAAAAGAATCACTCTCGTTATTTTTAGCAAAATAATATCTTAAGAATTGTTAACAAACATCATTTTAAGATTTTTATCCTACGTTCTTTTTTCACTTTCTGTGCTTCTTCCATTTCACGCATTCTCACCTTATAGATTGATTGCTCTGAAAAAACTTGTACACAAATGCGCTTAGAACAAAAAATAAAGCAGCTATTAGCAATATAAAAGGTCTATTTTTAATTATCTCTTTTAGATAATATTAGATATTAAAATAACTCAGTTTAAGAAAGTCTAAATTAGATATATTAAAAATATATTCAGATATCATTAAATAAATAAACAAAAGGTGTATTATATAATATTGC
>NZ_BAABMO010000006.1:0-136090 GCF_054767435.1 Proteus sp. MB838 | reverse complement strand
CCCCCCTCATGACGTTGAAACCAGCGTTCAGTAAAAGGCTCACCATAATTTGCTTTACTGATACCAAAGCGAACAAAATAGTTCCTTTGGCTATGCTCTATGCCCCACTCAGCTGCCTCTTCAGGTGTCATAGCTGATAGATATGATTGCCAACGGATATTATCGACTAATACAGAGGAACCTCGGCTGGCTTGTTGCTGGTCTCCTGTACGCATCATGGCAGCTCCTTTGCTTGAATGGTGCAGGAAGATGATTGAGCAATTTGTCTCGGTTGATATCGCTTCCATTTTTGCAATTACTTGCGCCATTGGGCCACTGGCATTTTCTTCTTCAATATGAAAGCGCCTTAAAGTATCCAAAATTAATAAACGCCTATTTTTTGCTATATTGCGTAAATCATCAAACCATTCAGAAGACATAACATTTGGGGATTTGCCAATTAAAGGTTCAATCATGAGTGCATTTGCCACAGATTGCTGCTGCTTATAAGTAAGACTTGCACCTAAAGCATATAATCTGTGATATATCGCTATCGTTGGATCTTCAGCAGGTAAATACGCTACATTACCTGTCATTAGCTCCCCCATTCCTAATAAATCAGGCCCACCCGCTATCTGAACAGCTAATTGCAAAGCCAGCATAGACTTACCTACACCTCCTGGAGCAACTATTGCCCCTACAGTCCCAGCGACCATATTGGGTAAAACATAGTCAAATAGAGGTGGTTTATTTGTGAATGCAGACATTATTTCAATCGCCATGATAACTCCCTGCATAAATCTCCTGGTCTAGCCGCTTTTAACAATGATCTGCGCCTTTCTTCTATCCAGTTTTCAACTTCAGCCAAATCCCAAGCAACGCTCCGACTTGTCAGCACAATACGACGAGGAAACTCCCCTCGTTGCTCCAGGTTGTAGATGGTTCGTTCTGATAATGGGATCATTTTCAACAATGTCTTACGGTTGATCAGCGTTTTATTTTTCACTGATATGCTCATTACTTACTCCTCCTAAACATTATTTGCTAGATAATGTCAGGCTTTGCTAGTACATTAATCATATCTATTGGACAAAAAAGTTGAATTTATTAAATGGAACTGGAATTTGATATCCAAAAACGATTAGGTAAGTTCTACATTCCAATATGGGTTGGCTGTGATAAATCCGTAGCGGCTGCTATTAAGATTTTCAGGGAACAATGGCATTCATATTCTCAAGTTTCCAAAAGCCATAATATAACCAGATTAATCAGGGAATTAGTTGACCCAGCCGTATCTGAATACTTGAATAGGCTTCCAGCCAACTATCTGCGATATAGCCCAATATCATCAACTAAGTTAACCTATAGTGATTTAATTAAAATGCGAGGTTTTCGTTACTGCTCTGACTGTATTGGCGACTATCTTAGGCCTTTTGTTGAACATTCTACGTATACAGAGACAGATAAATTATTCATAGCTACTCAAGAAACATTAAAAAGCTTATTTTCCCACTGCAAAGGAAAACGACCAAAAAGATCAAGGCTTGCACCTGATATTTACTTTAATACGGAAAGAAGCAAAGGATTATGTCGTCTTTGTGGCAACCCAACTGAATTTTCTTCATTTATTACCAATTGGGATAACGACGGTTTTATTGATGATACTGAAGAAAAATATGGACTAAAGAAAGGGCCAGATTTTAGCCATAAATACTGTGCTCACCATAAACCACAATTACAAGATGGCTCTTGGAACCCAGCCTATAAACAAGCAATTCGCTCCTCTAAACAATTTGAATTGGAAGTTTTAAGATTATGTCGCCAAATAGCTAAACCTGAGCGTTTAAACGCTATGTCAGGTGATAATCTCATAGATGAGTATTTTTATTATTATCTTAGAGATAAAACAATAGATTACTCTCAATCACTTACATGTTTTGAATATATTAAAAATACATTTTCTGAATCAATTACCGTTGATAAAAAAACATGTGAGAAAATAATTAGTATTGTTGATAATATGACAAATGTAGGAGTTTCTTTAGGACCTAATGATATAGATAAAATACGCAATATTGCTAGAAAAATGGTTGACTCAAGACTTACTGATAATAAAAAAAGAATGTTAGCTCTAAGAATGTATGGTTTTAGCCAATATGAGATAGCTCAAAATATGATGAAACACATAGGAAAAAAGATGACCCATCAAGCAGTGTCTAAAGCTCTGAGCACAGTTTCCTATGAGTTTAGGCTTAAAAGAAAATCAATAAACTAACTCATTAATATACTATGTCTCCAATGTATTAAAAATACTAAGAACTGATACAAAGATGGCGAGAACAACTAAAAATAATCATTATATTCCTCAATGGCATCAAAAAGGTTTCATGAGTGAACGTGATAACCAACTATGCCATTTGGCACGCAAAGAAATTCCCTTGCCAAATGGTAAGTCTAAAGTTACTCAAAATGTTAAGTGGTATACTGCTGCTCAGCAATTTTATGAAGCACATCTATATTCAACATTTTTAGGTAACCTTGCAAATGATGAAATAGAAAAGAAACTTTTTGGCCCTATTGATGATAATGGCTCCAAAGCTGTTCGAGCCTTTCTAACTGACAGTCAAGAAAAGTGGCACCAAAATTTTAAAGCTTTTTTTACTTATTTAGACGCTCAGAAACTTCGCACACCTAAAGGCTTAGATTGGATTCGAAGTAAATATCCTGAACTCGATCAGCTCCAGCTAATGATTGAAATGCAGTCATTACGTACCATGCATTTCACCTTATGGGCTGAAGGAGTACGAGAGCTCGTATCAGCTGAAAATTCAGACATTAAATTTATAGTTTCAGACCATCCTGTAACTGTTTACAATTATGCCTGCCCTCCTGACTCTGAGCTTTGTAAATACCCTAATGATCCCGATATTGCCCTAAAAGGGTCTCAAACGATCTTTCCTTTAGATAAAAATCGGTGCTTAATTTTGTCAAATATTGAGTACGCCTTAAATCCAGAAAATACGAACCCACTTGAACAACGAACAAATGCTACCCGTATGCGCCGAAGCATGGTTAATACAATTGAGTTTATCAATAATCGTATCTTAACAGAGGATGATGTTAATAAAATCAACTATATAATTAAGAGTAGAGCTAAAGCTACAGTTGCTGCTGGCAAAGAGGAGTGGTTATTTCCTGAAAATGATGTGGATTGTAATTGGGAAGAGTTAAGGCATGTCTTATTACCTCAACCAAATATGCTATACCGGTACAGTGGAGAAATATATGCGCGATTTGAAGACGGCACTATCCACTATCAGGACATGCTTGGGCGCACAACTCCTCCTGCTAAATATCTTAATAAGGATATAAATGAAACTAGATTAGGTCGAAACGATCCATGCGGCTGCGGTAGCGCTATGAAATACAAGAACTGTTGCCGAGATATACCTCTTGATTTGCGTACAACATGGAGTGTTATGAGTATCCGGGAAAGAAATATAGCATTCTGTAATTGTATTCGTGATGTTCTTGGACTTAACAGAGACAAAACTTGGTTGGACGTCAGGAGAGAATTATCTAAAGAGCATATAACAGAAATTTATGGTTTCTATTCAACCTTATGGCCACGTGAAACAGATATTTACGCACTTTTGCCTAAGCCAGATGGAAAGTTTCGAGGTCTGTATACAGGCCCAATAGATGCTAGGACAATTGGCGCTAATGCGCTACCAATGGCTTCCCTATTTGATGATTTTTTAATTGAAACTCCAATCATCAATCCAAATAACATTAATCCAGAATTTAGCCCTCTTGAGTCGCCGTCAAGATATAAATACCAAGCTCTAAAAGATTTCATGTTTATGCTACAAATGGAGCCATTTATTAGGCTTGGTTTGATTAACTTAATCCCAGACCCTAGTGAATTTGATATGCCTCTTATGAGAGGCATGATGGAAATGGCAAAAGAACGTAGCTTGAAACAACAAATTCTTACTAATCAAGATCAACATTTACTGACCTCTATATCTATTGAGGATTTACTAAATTCCACTGCAATAATGCCAAGAGAGGCTAGAATTCAGTTATTAATACATGAATTTGGTTTAGATGAGGTGGAAGCCACTAACATAATCGATGAGCTAGAAAGCCAAGCTGAAATATCTCCACTGATGTTATTACAGAAAACGGGATACAAAGATAGCGGTCAGTTCCTACAGTTTAGAATGGCACCAAATTATGAAATGTCGTTACTAATAGCTCAGGCGACTGGATCTGTATTAGTCACGGACAGTAGCTCAAGATGGCAAGAGTTAATGTCTGCACAGCATAGAGTACATGGAATTGCTTCTTCCCCATGGAGTGAATTATTTGATACCTATAAAGTTTTTCCAATTGATGAACGCTTTTTAGAAACATTTCAAAAATCCCAAAGCTATTTTGCTAATGCTAGAAATTATTTAAAAGCTGCTGATAAAATGGTAATAAGCAACAACCGCAATGTTTATCAACGTTCTCAATTAGCCGAACAAATTTCTAACTTTATGCAATTACTGAAGCAAACAAGTGAACCGTTGAGACTTGAATCTTTGAAAATTGCGAGCCCTGAAGGTGGTTTTTATGATGTCAACGTACAGCGCTTACTTGCCCTCTCTAGTTGCTTAAAATATGAACATCAAGTTAGGTCAGTTTATGGAATAGCCCTCCACTATTAAATGTGAACAATCAACAATGCATTCTATTTATTGCCTCCGTAAAACGCCATACAAGCAAATTTGAACTATTTGTAAGTCTAGCAATTGTTCAAATTACTCTACAACAGTTAAATTACCTAGAGTTATAGCTGGCAATCCATCACTTATTATAATCGTCTTTTTAACACACCTATAAATGGTTATTTTCGAATATCTAAAGTGCACTCATCTATCATATCAGCCCAATCCTGCAACATAGCCGTGCGCTGCTCGCGGTACTCTGCTTTGTTGTACACTGCCCTAACGCCTTTCTGTTCATGCGCCAGGCATTTCTCTATCCAATCTGTGTTATAGCCAGCTTCATGTAGCAATGTACTCGCTGTTCTGCGTAAATCGTGAGGCCCAAACTTAGCAAGGTCGTGTCCGTCTTTTTGTGCAGCTTTATAGGTGAGATCCAGTACCCGATTCATTGTTGCACTACTCATTGGCGCATCCGAATCATAGCGCGATGGTAGAATAAAATCAGAACCGCCTGCAAAAGTTTTTAAGGCAACTAAAATATCCATTACCTGACGCGATAAAAAAACCAAATGTGGATTGCGACGTTTCATTCGCTCTTTTGGGATTGTCCAAATTGCTTCACTGAAATTAATTTCACTCCAGGTGGCGTTCGTTAACTCACTTTTACGTACCATTGTTAACAATAGCAGTTTTACAGCTACCCGAATTAAGGGCGTTGTCCCAACCTTCTCAAGATAGCGATACATCAAACCAATTTCACATGGCGTTAACGAGCGATCTCTGGGTTCAAATTTTGCAATACTTGCAGGCCTAACTAAATCTGCTGGGTTTTCTACCTTCTGGCCCCGTTCAATCGCCCAGCGATAAACCTGAAGTACGATTTCTCGTGCATGAACCGCAGTCGCTGGTGCACCACGTTCAACAATAGTGTCAGTGATCGCCCGTAAGTCTTCGTGTGTGATTTCATTTAACTTTTGGTTGCCAAATTTGCCCTTGAGTTCCCTGGTATAAACTGATCGTCGCATATCCCGTGTAGAATCTGCCATCTGATATCCACGAAGCCACTTTTCAGCCCATGCACCAAATGTTTCAGCACCTTTAATTCTCGCTTTATCTCTGGCTTTTTCTTTAGCTGGGGACTTACCATCTGTCACCATTCTTTTAGCTTCCCCTAGCCGCCCTCTGGCTTCAGCTAAAGTAATCCCGCCAATACCATAACGACCAAAAGTCACCGTTTCCTGTCTGCCGTTAATGGCGTAGTTATAACGAAAAGAGACAGAGCCAGCAGGCGTTACAGCGACATACAGCCCATCCCTGTCATTCACTTTATAGAGCTTTTCTTTCGGTTTTAAATTTCTCAGTTTGGTATCAGTCAGCATTCATTTTCATCCTTTTTTAACGTTTTGATACCATGCAAAAACAACCGTAGGAAACTATGATTCAATTCCTTTAAAAACAAATAATTACTTATTTTTAATACCATGAGAGGATCAAAAACTATCGCATGGTATCAGTCAGTGTGCATGGCATCTGCATGCGATAATACCAACTTTAATACCCCATTCAACTTGTGCTTGACGCTGCTAATAAGTGCCAGATACGGCAAGCCTTAAAAACAAAAAAGCCCATTTTTACATGGGCTTAAGTCGTTATTTTGCTAGTCAGTGCCAGCGAGTTCTTATTGGGGAATTATTCCCACTCAATCGTTGCTGGTGGTTTTCCGCTGATATCATAAACTACGCGAGAAATACCATTTACTTCATTGATAATGCGATTAGAAACACGGCCTAAGAAATCGTAAGGTAAGTGTGCCCAATGTGCAGTCATAAAGTCTACGGTTTCCACAGCACGTAATGAAACTACCCAGTCGTATTTACGGCCATCGCCCATAACACCCACTGAACGGACAGGTAGGAATACTGTAAATGCTTGGCTGACTTTATTGTATAAATCGGCTTTATGTAGCTCTTCAATAAAGATAGCATCAGCACGACGTAGTAAATCACAATACTCTTTCTTGATTTCACCCAATACGCGCACCCCTAAACCTGGTCCTGGGAATGGATGACGGTATAGCATGTCGTAAGGTAAACCTAACTCAAGTCCGATTTTACGCACTTCATCTTTAAATAGTTCTTTTAATGGCTCCACTAAACCTAACTTCATATCTTCAGGTAAGCCACCTACGTTATGGTGTGATTTGATCACATGCGCTTTACCTGTTGCTGATGCGGCTGATTCAATCACATCAGGATAGATTGTGCCTTGTGCTAGCCATTTGACTTGCGGTAATTTAACCGCTTCTTCATCAAAGATTTCAATGAAGGTATGACCGATAATTTTGCGTTTTTTCTCCGGATCGTTTTCACCTTTTAACGCAGTTAAGAAACGATCTTCGGCTTCAACATGGATAATGTTGAGGTCAAATTTGCCTTTAAACATCGCCATAACTTGTTCGGCTTCGTTAAGGCGTAATAAGCCATTATCAACAAATACACAGGTTAAGCGTTTACCAATGGCACGATTTAATAATAATGCGGTAACAGAAGAGTCTACACCACCCGATAGCGCGAGAATAACGTGATCGTCGCCAATTTGTTGTTTTAAACGAGCAACAGTATCTTCAATAATCGCCGCGGATGTCCATAATGCGTCACAACCACAGATATCTAACACAAAGCGTTTTAAAATGGCTAAACCTTGATGGGTATGGGTAACTTCTGGGTGGAACTGTACACCATAGAAACGCTTCTCTTCATTTGCCATAATCGCAAATGGGCAAGTTTCAGTGCTAGCAATAGTGACAAAATCAGCGGGAATAGCCGTAACTTTATCACCGTGGCTCATCCATACATCTAATAAAGGTTTGCCATCTTCACTTACGGAGTCTTGAATATCACGGAACAGTTCGCAGGTTTCGCGGATCTCAACTTGTGAATAACCAAATTCACGCTCACCTGAGACTTCAACATCACCGCCTAATTGCATAGACATAGTTTGCATGCCATAGCAGATACCTAATACCGGCACACCCGCATTAAAGACGTATTCCGGAGCGCGTGGGCTATTGTCTTCTGTAGTACTTTCAGGGCCACCAGACAGAATAATACCATTGGGGTTAAATTCACGAATTTGTTCTTCGGTAACATCCCATGCCCAGAGTTCACAATAAACGCCGATTTCGCGAATACGGCGAGCAATAAGTTGTGTATATTGCGAACCGAAATCAAGGATAAGAATGCGATGATTATGGATATTTGCTGTCATTTGTGGTGAATTCCAAAACAAATAAAAAGTCATTAAATTGAAAGGCTTGTTAACATTTTCTGTTTTCAAGCCTTTCTCGAATAATTACATACCTAAACGATAGTTAGGCGATTCTTTCGTGATAGTCACATCATGAACATGGCTTTCCTGAATACCCGCACCACTGATGCGAACAAATTCAGCTTTGGTATTTAATTCTTTGATGGTTGCACAGCCTGTTAAGCCCATACATGAACGTAAGCCACCCATTTGTTGGTGAACGATATTTTTCAGTAAGCCTTTATATGCCACACGACCTTCAATACCTTCTGGTACTAATTTGTCTGCTGCATTATCAGTTTGGAAATAACGATCTGATGAACCTTTAGACATTGCGCCTAAAGAGCCCATACCGCGGTAAGATTTATAAGAGCGACCTTGGAATAGCTCGATTTCACCCGGAGATTCTTCTGTACCTGCAAACATAGAGCCAACCATTACACATGCTGCTCCAGCGGCTAATGCTTTAGCAATATCACCAGAGAAACGAATACCACCATCGGCAATCACCGGAATATTGCGATCTTTCAGTGCTTCAACAGCATCAGCAATCGCAGTGATTTGTGGAACCCCAACACCTGTTACGATACGAGTGGTACAAATAGAGCCAGGGCCAATACCCACTTTAACAGCACTCACACCTGCATCCGCCAGCGCTAAAGCCCCTTCTGCGGTTGCCACATTCCCCCCAATAATAGGTAAGTTTGGATATAAAGCGCGAGTTTCACGAATACGCTGTAATACCCCTTCGGAATGACCATGTGAGGAGTCGATAAGAAGAACATCAACACCAGCTGCCACTAATGCGGCGATACGCTCTTCGTTACCTGCGCCAGCGCCAACCGCAGCACCTACACGTAAACGACCATGCTCATCTTTACATGCATTAGGCTTGCGTTCTGCTTTTTTGAAATCTTTAACGGTGATCATGCCTTTTAAGTGGAAATGATCATCGACTACTAAGGCTTTTTCTACACGCTTCTCATGCATTTTTTGCATAACAACATCACGTGCTTCACCTTCTTTAACGGTAACTAAACGCTCTTTTGGCGTCATTACCGCAGTGACAGGTTGGTCTAAATCAGTGACAAAGCGAACATCACGACCAGTAATAATACCCACTAATTCATTGTCTTTAGTCACTACCGGATAGCCAGCAAAATCATTACGCTCTGTCATTGCTTGGACTTCGCGTAAAGAAGTTTCTGGTGTTACCGTGATAGGATCCGTCACAACACCGCTTTCATGTTTTTTAACACGACGAACTTCTTCAGCTTGGCGTTCGATAGGCATGTTTTTGTGGATAAAACCAATTCCACCTTCTTGAGCTAATGCAATAGCTAAAGATGCTTCAGTCACAGTATCCATTGCAGCAGAAAGCATAGGCACATTTAAGCGAATTGTTTCAGTCAGTTGAGTAGATAAATCAGCAGTATTAGGAAGGACAGTCGAGTGTGCAGGAACTAACAAAACATCATCAAATGTAAGTGCTTCTTTTTTAATTCGTAACATAGCAATATCTCACCAAGGCGGCTTTTAAGAAATGGAAAATATTGCCGCGGCATTATACACACCGTAATCGGTTGCTTCTAGCTTTTTTTGAAAATTTTTATTGATCCTCTGGCTAACTTAGGTAGTATCAGTCAATTAAGTCTTTGTTTTAAAATTTGATCTGGCTCACATGACTCTACCGATAAACAATAATATTTTTACTGTTAGCCGTCTAAATAAGACCGTTCGCCAGTTATTAGAAATGGAAATGGGTCGCATTTGGATCAGCGCTGAAATTTCCAATTTTACTCAACCTGCTTCTGGTCATTGGTATTTCACGTTAAAAGATACCCATGCTCAAATTAGAGCGGCGATGTTTCGCGGTCAAAACACAAAAGTCACTTTTCGCCCTCAACATGGTCAGCAAGTATTAGTACGTGCGACTATCACACTGTACGAACCTCGTGGTGATTACCAACTGATTGTCGAAAGCATGCAACCGGCGGGTGATGGATTATTACAGCAGCAATTTGAGCTTTTAAAACAAAAACTAAGCGCTGAAGGTTTATTTGATGCTCTTCATAAAAAACCACTACCAACACCTGCTAAACAAATTGGGGTGATCACCTCCTCAACTGGCGCAGCCTTACACGATATTTTAAATATTTTACGTCGTCGTGATCCCTCATTACCTATTATTATTTATCCCACAGCCGTTCAAGGTGCGGAAGCACCAATGCAGATAGTCCATGCCATTGAGCTGGCTAACCGTCGTAAAGAATGTGATGTGCTAATTGTCGGCCGAGGTGGCGGCTCATTGGAAGATCTCTGGGCATTTAACGATGAGCGCGTAGCCCGTGCTATTTTTGCTAGTGATATTCCTATTGTCAGTGCCGTGGGTCATGAAACTGATGTGACTATTGCTGATTTTATTGCCGATCTTAGAGCGCCAACCCCTTCTGCCGCTGCTGAGTTAATTAGTCGCAACAAACTCGAGCTATTACGCCAATTGCAGTCACAGCAACAACGTCTTGAAATGGCGATGGATTATTATCTAGCAAAAAAATTACGCGCACTAACACAACTTCATCATCGCTTACAACAACAGCATCCACACTTACGCCTTGCTCGCCAACAAAATGTATTGGCTACAACTAAACAGCGTTTAGTGACCAGTTTTCAGCGCCTCCTACAAACAAAACAGAATCAACATACTCAGCTACAAAAACGCCTTAATTACCAAGAGCCAAGCCCTCAAATACAAGCACTACTGCGCCAACAACAACAGTTAATTTATCGTATGAGAGAAAGTATTTCACAACAGCTTGCTCGTCAACGTGAACAATTTGCAATTAGCTGTTCACGTTTAGAAAGTGTGAGTCCTCTCGCAACCCTTTCTCGCGGTTACAGCATTAGTGAAGTTGCTTCAGGTGACGTACTGAAAAATACGAAACAAGTTAAAAAAGGTGATACGCTAAAAACGCGTGTTGAAGATGGCTGGATCACCAGTGAAGTGATAAATACACAAAAAATACCTGCTAAACGTAAACCAGCCCCCAAGAGCAAGTCATCCATTTAAACCATATACATGGCAACCATAACAACGGCATCTTAATGATGCCGTTTGTGTTACTTGGTAACGATGGATAGCAGAAAACGCTTTCGCCCTGCTTTCAGGGTATATTACCGTTTATATTAAAAACGAATTTCTCCACCAAACAGGAAACTTCTGCCTCTAGCCGTTTGTTTATTTTGTCCCTGTTCATCCATAATTGGCGCTGAATTACTTCTATCAAGTGCATTTGAATAATTTTTATTCATGAGATTATGTACCGCAAATTTTAATGATACATTTTTATTCATTTGATAGTTAGCGTACGCGTTGATCACGGTAGGGATTTTTTCTTGTTCGACCATGGGAATAGTGCCTGTATCAAAATCAAACCCTTCAGCTGAAGCTTTACGACTTTTACCGGTAATTTGAATGATGGTGCCTAATTCGAGAGATCGGTCATCGAATAACCTCACACCAGCATCAATTGTTGCGTAGTATTTGGGAAGTTCTGATGCAGGACTTTGCCCAAAATCCCCCATCGCAAGAGAAGTGGGTTGTGAGGTACGCTCATTGCTATAAGAAAGTGTGGTATAAAATACATCAGCATCATAGTTTACTTGTAGTTCATAGCCTCTCATCGTGACAGGATCAAGGCTATTTGTGTATAAATAGATATTTCCATCGTATTCCATGCCACTGTAGTCATCGTCAGTAAAAGTGCCATCGATTTTACAGCGTTTACCCCCTTTACAAACATTATAAGAATCACTGGAAATATAGTTTTTAACTTTAGTATGATACCAAAGTGCTTTTAAGCGAAAGCTGTCTCCGGCAACAATTAAATCAGGGCGATAACTATTAAAACCTATTTGGAAAGTATCCGCTTTCTCACTTCTTAAAAAGGGGTTCATCGATGCCCCACCTTCATTAGCAAAGAAAATTTCCTGTGGGTTTGGTGCCCTTGTCGTATGGGCATAACTGATAAATGGTTCAAATTCAGGGATAATTTGTGCAGAAAAGAGTGCTCCCGGCTCCCACGCTTTTTCGTGGCGATTAACATTCATCGCACCTTCAGGAAAACACGCTGCTTTGGGATCACAAGCGGGTTTATATCCTTTAATATGATAATCCGTATAGTTTAAATTTAATGCGAGGGTATAAATATCGTATTCAAATTTTATTTGTGAAAAAAGACTGCTGATTTCGTTTTTTCCTTGCGGAGCAAATACATTGTATTCAATCATATTTTGTGATTGCCATGGTTCGCTCGAAGGAGCTGTCACTTCTCGATTATAATCAATCGACATCAGTTTAGTACCTAATGTTAGTGCCATATCCAGCTCATGATAATTAAATCGACTGGTATTTTTAGCGACAAGTGCATTGGAAATATTTTTCGCATGTCCATTGCGTAATGACATTAAAGAGTCACCGGCAAATTTTTGTGAAGCTTGGCTTCTACTCAATAATATTTCACTATCAAAAAGATCGTTTAGTGGGGTATAACGATATTTAGCATAATAATCTTGGCTCTCTATGGTTCTTCGATTAAATTTATTATTATAAAACCGACCGCTTAATTCTATTTCATGAGAATCATTGGGTTTAAACGATATTTTTGCTAATTCAGAATGTGGCTTTTGGTTAAAGTCTTTAGTGGTTGCAAACTCATGACTATTAAAACCTGCCCCATTTTTATAAGAAGATTCAATATTATGTCCACTTATGGCAAACATAGCGCCAATATAACCATCATGATTAAATATCGGCTGTTTTCCTGCAATCGCAACCATACCGTTATAACCTAATCCATTAGTCCCTCGAGCCGCTTTACTTCTTATTCCCCAACGATGATTAGAAAATAAAACATCATCAATACCTATTGTTTTAAAATTAGCACTCCCCGCTAACGCATTAATACTATTTTCACCATCTTGTTGACCACGAGAAATATCAATTTGCACAATAAAGTTAGGATCGATCATGCTATTAAACTGGTTGTATGGTTGTCCACCATGCGCATATTGGCTAGGTGACGTGCTATACATCGTTTGTGTCACCCCATCAATCATCATATTGACTCGACCAAAACCACTTAATCCCCGGATATTAACCCCAACACCCGGCTGACTGGCATCCATTTGGGTGTAAGTTCCCGGTGTAGATCGTAATGCTTGTTCTACCGAGCTAAGATTATTGATTTCACCAATAGCACTATAAGCCCCCGGCTTAGCTAACGCTTTTTGCTCTGGTGTTTGTTTTTGTGCCGATGAGACTTTTAAACTACTAAATTGAACTGTTTTTTCCGTTTCAGCCGCAAACACCAGAGAATGAATACCAGAAAATAAAATACAAGAGCCAAGTATGTTCCTTGTTAATTGAGTTTTCATAATAAACCTATTCTTTGTTTTATTTAAATAGGCTCACTTTGCTTTCTATAAGCTAAAAGTTATTTAATTTAATAAATAACGATATTGTTATTATTGTTTTATAAGATAAGAATCAATAGCATTAACCCTGTCTCTCATTAAAGAGAGACAGGCTAATCATTAAAAATTTAAAAGGCTTGATTTAATTACTTGATATTTTGTGTCTTAAAATAAATATCAGACTGCTCTAACATTAAAATAAAGGCATATTCTCTCGCAGTATCACGTAGACGATTAAAACGACCGGATTTACCTCCATGTCCTGCACTCATATCTGTTTCAAGCAGAAGTAAATTATTATCTGTTTTTAATTCACGTAATTTAGCCACCCATTTTGCCGGCTCCCAATATTGAACTTGAGAATCATGTAAACCTGTAGTGACCAATAAATGAGGATAGGCTTTAGCCTCAACATTATCGTAAGGACTATAAGATTTTAAGCGGAAATAAACGTCTTTATCTGCAGGATCACCCCACTCTTCATATTCACCTGTTGTTAATGGAATAGAAGCATCCAGCATGGTTGTCAAAACATCTACAAATGGTACCTGGGCCACAACACCACGGTAGAGTTCAGGTGCCATATTGATAACGGCTCCCATAAGTAATCCACCAGCACTACCGCCCATCGCGTAGACATGTTTGGGTGCACCATAACCTTGGTTAATAAGGTATTTTGTGGCGTCGATAAAGTCAGTAAAGGAGTTGACTTTATGCTCCATTTTCCCTTGGTTATACCAGCGTTTACCTAATTCACCGCCACCTCTGACATGGACAATGGCATATACAAAACCTCTATCTAATAAACTTAAACGGGCAGAGCTAAACGAGGGGTCGATACTGCTGCCGTAAGAGCCATAACCGTAAATTAAGATTGGATTTTCGCCTTTCTTAAATAAGTCTTTACGATAAACCAGCGATACAGGCACCTCTATACCATCTTGTGCTTTTACCCAAATACGTTCACTTTCATACAAATCATGCTTAAAGCCTTTCACTTCCTGCTGTTTAAGCAATTGTTTTTCTTTGGTTTGCATATTCCATTGATAGGTAGAAGAAGGCGTGGTCATTGAGGTATAACCAAAACGTAACTCTTCACTATCAGCTTGTGGATTGACACTTAGCCATGCCATATAGACAGGATCATCAAAAATAATATTTGTTGATTGTCCTGTTTTCCAATCAATTTGGCGTAATGACACTAAACCTTGTTTGCGCTCTTCAAGCACTAACCAACGATTAAACAGTTCGAAGCTTTCCAAGTCTACTTCTGGCTGAGGAGCAATTACGGTTTGCCAAGGTGCATCGATAGAGGCCGTTTTATAAAGACCATATAGCTCACTTTCATGATTAGAGCGAATATAAAATTCACCTTTAAAATGATCGATGTAATATTCTCGCCCTTCTTGGCGAGGAGAAAAAACCACCATGGGTTTTTCTGGTGCATTGGCATCAATTAAACGATATTCAGAAGTTGTAGAGCTTGCAATAGTGACTAGAATATAATCTTCTGATTTGCTTTTTTCCATCCAGGTATAAAAACGATCATCATTCTCTTCAAAGATTTTCACGTCTTGTTTTCTATCACTACCGTATTGATGGCGATAAATCTGGTATGGCAATAAAGTTTGCGGATCTTTATCTACATAGAACAGTGTTTGGCTATCATTTGCCCATACTAAATTCGCTGAAATATTGGTTAAGACATTCTCTTGCCATGTTTTATCTGTCAGATCTTTATAAGCAACTGTATAGTTGCGACGTCCTTCTTTATCTTCAGCAATAGCAATACGTTTGTTATCTGGACTAATGGCTAAATCACCTAATTGATAAAACTCATGTCCTTTAGCTCGTTCATTACCATCAACAAGAATTTCCCATTCTCCATCACTTCCTATTGGTTTACGTTGATAAATAGGAAAGTCTTTACCTTCTTGGTAAATGGTTTGGTAAGTATAGCCATTATAGTCATAAGGCACTGAGGCATCATTTTGTGCCATACGCTCAACCATCTCATTATAGAGCGTATTTTCTAGTGTTTTGCCCGCTGCCATTACTGACTCAGTATAAGCATTTTCAGCCTTAAGATAGTCAATAACTTGTTTATCTTTGCGTGCATCATCCCTAAGCCAATAATAATTATCAGTACGAGTGTCACCATGTTCTGTCATCACATGGGGGATTTTATTCGCTTTCGGTGGCATCATAATAACGTCCTTCTCTGTTTGAGCCATTGTCGGTGTTGCGGTGATCAAGATTGCCATCATGGCACCTGTTAATCCCTGCGTCACCGTTTTTCTTGTCGCGGATAACATGTTTAATTCCTTGTTATGTTAGGATTATAAAGTCAATGTGGAAAATTCAATTGCCATTTCAATTGTTATTTGACCATTAAAAAGCAGTTCTTCTGGGGGCTTTGGTAATGGCTGAGCACGCTTAATAACACTTTGTGCCTCTTTATCTAGTGAGCGGACACCACTGCTATTAATCAATTCGCAGGCTATGACATAACCTTGTCCATCAACAATAAAACGCACTTTAGGTGCTCCCGTACGCCCTTTTCTTTTCGCTTCTTCAGGATAAGCTTTATAACGATTTAAATGACCTTTGGCTTTAGCTTGCCATAATGCCAAGGCATCTGCTTCTTTATTTGCATCACTATCATAATTTGCAGAAACATCGTTAGCCTGTTGTTTCGCAACAGAATGGCTTGTTGAGGGCGCGGATAGGCTCGATACATTTTCACTGACAATAGGTGAAGGTTTGGTTGGTGCAATTGAAGGGGCAACCTTAACTGAAGTCTGGTTTTGTAGCACTTTTTTCGGCTTTTCAAGCAAAATATCTGCATTTTCATTAATAATAAGATTGGGTTGTTTCTCCGCAATCTCTTGTTGCTGTTTTTTTTGGCTGGCGACAGCCATTTGCTGATCAACACCGACAATCTGTTTTTCTTTATTCACCGCTTGGACGTTTTCACTTAAGCTAAGCATAACAGCCGGTGCAGGTTGATGGATTATCACCGGGCGTTGTTGCGTGATATAGAAATAACTAATGACTAAAGTAAAATGAAATACTATTGATAAAATAAAGCCCGAATATCGACAAGGCTGTAATTGCGCCATTTGGTTAACGGAAGAAGAGATCAACATATGCGTATTATCAATAATCAAGGATGGGCTGCAGGAGTTATCCACAAATAATCGGCATGTTCAGAAGTAATATCGCTACCTTCTTCTGCCATGATAAGTACCGTGACTGTTTCATTAGGGGCTAAATCTTTAATATGTAAAGGTACACCCATTAATTTAGTGGCATGAAATGAGCCGGCAATCAACAGTGCGGGCATCGGGGCATTTAATAAACTTTTTGCCATTGCACGATCACGCAGTTGTTGGATCACGGTCATTTTTTCAATTTGTGTTTTATCAAGTGCGCCATCATGAGAAAGCTCAATAGTTTTACTAATAAGCTGACGAACAGCAGGTTGCGTTGAATATTCACCTTCAATATTAGGTGGATTTTTATATGCATTTGCAATATCACTGCGATCAATATTAGCAGCTAATAATGGATAATCTGCTTGTAGCCCTTCTTTAATCAGATTGCCATACCCTTTCCAAGACCAGCCTTTATTCCAATTGAGTACAGACATTAAACGTTCATCACGTAAATATTGTGAGCTAGAATAACGTTTTTTCGTATTATCAACTAAATTTTGCTGATCTGGCGTCAACATCTCTAATAAAACCGCACCTTGAGGACGTTTGTTGGGAAGTTGTGTCATTAACCAATACTCAATCTCATGGTGATATTGATTGTCATGTTTTTCGCCAACAATCACCCGCGGCTGGCTGGCTAATTGAGTTAATAGCGTATTAGCTGTGATTGTCTTTCCTGTACGCGTATCAATAATATTGGCTGATGTAATAATAGCGGGAGTTGTGCTAGGTACGGTGTTTTTTTCTACTGTACTACATGCGCAGACAGTAATAAGTGAAGCTAATAACAGGAACCATTTAGATATTGAAAAAAACATATTAACCTTATAGTTATATTTACTTATTTTTAATATAGGCTTAGATTAATAAGAATAATTATCAATATCATTGTTATAATTATTTGTATTTGATACTGACGGATTGATACCGTAAAATAAAAACGCCTTTTATTAAAAAAGGCGCTTTGCTTAAGGTGGTTATTTTAATCAGTTTAGCGATTAGCGTTGAGATTGTGTTTGTGCTTCTACCACAGCTAATGCCACCATATTAACAATGCGACGAACAGATGCAATTGGCGTTAAAATATGGGCAGGTTTAGCAACTCCCATTAACACTGGACCTACCGTTACCCCATCGGAGCTAGTGACACGTAATAAGTTATAGCTAATGCGCGCCGCTTCCATTGTTGGCATCACTAACAGATTAGCTGAACCTTTTAGTGGGCTGTCTGGCATAATATCGCGACGAATTGACTCAACTAAAGCAGCATCAGCATGCATTTCACCATCAATTTCTAATTCTGGTGCGCGTTGTTTAATAAGCTCTAACGCTTTTCTTAATTTTATAGATGATGGGCTGTCAAAAGAGCCAAAACTTGAGCGGGATACTAATGCTGCTTTTGGCTCAATACCAAAGCGACGAATAGTATCTGCCGCCATTATAGTGATATCAGCAAGTTGCTCAGCGGTAGGATCTTCATTTACATAGGTATCAGTAATAAAGGTGTTACCACTCGGCAGTAATAGTGCATTCATCGCCCCTGCAGTATTAGATCCTTCACGTAAACCAAAAACATTTTTATATATTTCAAAATGTTCCGAATAACTTCCCACGGTTCCACAGATCAAGCCGTCTGCTTCCCCTCTACGTACCATAATTGCGCCAATCAGTGTTGGATTACCAATAACGGCTCGACGAGCTTGTTCTTGCGAAACACCGCGACGTTTCATTATTTGATAATATTCTTGCCAATATTCTTTAAAACGCGGATCGTTTTCATTGTTTACAACTTCAAAATCTCTACCCGCTTGAATATGTAAGCCTAATTTCTGAATACGCATTTCAATCACACTAGGACGACCAATTAGGATCGGCTCAGCAAGTCCTAAAGTGACTAATTCTTGAGTCGCATGCAGAACGCGGTTATCTTCCCCTTCCGCCAATACAATGCGTTTTTTCTCTTTTTTCGCTTGAGCAAAGATAGGTTTCATAAATAAATTCGTTTTATAAACGAATTCATTGAGGTGTTCGATATAAGCGGCGAAATCTTCAATTGGACGGGTTGCCACACCTGAATCCATCGCAGCTTTTGCAACGGCAGGCGCAATTTTAACAATTAAACGTGGATCAAAAGGTTTTGGAATAATGTATTCTGGGCCAAATGACAGTTCTTGATCGCCATATGCGCTAGCAACCTCTTCATTTTGTTCTGCCAGTGCCAATTCAGCAATTGCATGTACACAGGCAAGTTTCATCTCTTCATTGATAGCGGTTGCCCCCACATCCAGCGCACCACGGAAAATGAACGGGAAACAGAGAACATTATTGACCTGATTAGGAAAATCAGAGCGTCCGGTACAAATAATCGCATCTGATCGTACCGCTTTGACTAACGGTGGTAAAATTTCTGGCTCCGGATTTGCTAGCGCAAGGATCAGCGGGTCGCGTGCCATTTTTTTCACCATCTCTTGGGTCAGTACGCCCGGCCCTGAGCACCCTAAGAAAATATCGGCATCGTTGATCACATCATCAAGTGTGCGACTGCCGTTATCTTTAATCGCATAAGCCGCTTTAGTTTCTGCCATATTGGCTTCACGGCCTTGATAAATAACCCCTTTTGAGTCACAAACAACAATATTTTCACGCTTTAACCCTAAAGCGACAAGAAGGTTCATACACGCGATAGAAGCAGCACCGGCACCTGAAACCACTAAGCGAACTTTATCAATATTTTTACGAACAATACGTAACCCGTTGATAATAGCGGCCGTAGAAATAATTGCCGTACCATGCTGATCATCATGAAAGACAGGGATATTCATTCTCTCACGCAGTTTTTGTTCAATATAGAAGCATTCCGGTGCTTTAATATCTTCTAAATTGATCCCACCAAAAGTCGGTTCTAATGAAGCGATAATATCCACCAATTTATCAGGATCGGTTTCATTCACTTCAATATCAAATACATCAATGCCGGAGAATTTTTTAAATAATACGCCTTTACCTTCCATCACAGGTTTACCTGCTAAGGCGCCAATATTACCGAGTCCTAAAACAGCCGTACCATTAGAGATAACGGCAACCAAGTTACCTTTCGCTGTAAAGCGATACGCAGCTAAAGGATTAGCCGCAATTTCAAGGCAAGGAGCCGCAACACCCGGTGAATAAGCTAATGCTAAGTCACGTTGTGTTATTAGTGGTTTAGTTGGTGTCACTGTGATTTTGCCAGGATTAGGGAATTCATGAAAATCCAATGCACTTTGTTGTAGTTTGTCTTCCATCTTCATATCCTTTGTATCAATAGGGTAAGGGCTTGGTTAGTATAATGGTAATAGCTCGTTAAATCATGATGGTATCGACACTTTTTTCAAATTAGTTCATCTCATTTATTATAAACTGCTCATACCTATTTCTGGGTATATTATTAACCCAGTTTAATTTCATTATGGAAATAAACACGAACAGAAAAAATACAATCTTTGTTTATTATTTATCTATAACTAAATTAACTCTTAAAATAATTAAACTTTTTATATTGTTTTATAAATCAATAACTATTTTTACTTGTAGTTGCATTTTAATATAGTTAAAAATTAACTTAATACATTGTAATAAAAGGATTTATCTATCATTAGAACTTTTATTAGTCGTTTTGGTTATTTTCTTTTTTACCCGTAACAATAATTGGTGTAATATTGCCAACCGTCAATTTTATTTTCTTATTGTTTTAATAAGATATCTGATTCTAATTTTTATTCCTTATTTGGAATTTATTTTTTATTTTCTGCTGTTGAAAAGATTACGCATATTATTTTTTAGGGAGAGGGGTTATGCCTAGCTACTCAATTATGATAGTGGATGATCACCCTATCATGAGATATGGATTACGGCTATTGTTAGAGCAAGACAAGGAATTTATTGTAGTAAGCGAAAGTGGCAATGCTCAAGAAGCAATCACCACAGCAAAACAGTTAAATCCTGATCTTATTATGATGGATTTACACCTTCAAGGACGCTCTGGTATTGATATTATTCGTTCTCTGCGTCGCTGTGGTTTAACATCTTATGTATTGGTTTTATCAATTTCAGATTCTCGCAATGATGTGTATGCTGCATTAGATGCTGGTGCTAACGGTTATTTATTGAAAGAGTGTGAACTTGATATGTTGCTACTCAGTTTACGTAAAGCGGTGGTTGGGCGCCCCGTTTACAGTGAAAAAGTTTGGCAATATATCCAATTAAGACAAAACTATTCTGATCCGCTATCTGCGTTAACAAAAAGAGAACTTGATGTCCTTCAAGAAGTGGCGGTGGGAATGAAAAATAAACAGATTGCCGAAAATCTGTTTATCTCAGAAGAAACCGTCAAAGTACATATTCGTAATATCTTAAAGAAACTACAAGTGACATCACGTTTAGCGGCGAGCCTTATCTTAATTAAGCATCAGCACTAAACGAATTTACCCCGACATTAAGTCGGGGTAATTAAGTTCTTAAGGAAGCCATTCTCTCACTTTAGAAAATCACTCAATAGGGACAGGATAACTTAATACTTTGAAGTGATTATCGGGTAACTTTTCAATTTTTAACTGATAAAGCTCTCGGTTGATACCGTTAATCACTATATCCAGTTCACTAAATGCTGACTGTACATCACTATTTCTAGCCCAAGCAGGAATATCTTTGACTCCATAATAAAAATAGATAGTACTTTTATCTGAATCGATAGGTTGTATCTCTTTTATTTGGCTAATAAAAAGGTGTCCATAACAAAAATCTTGATATGGTTGCCAAGCTTTTCGTCCTTTCTCGCTTAGAGAGAACACCCACTCGTCACCATCGACAGTTTGTTCAATTAAACCAGCATCCATTAATGCATTCATTCGCTCTAAAACCCATGGAGCATCATTTTCATTACTGTAAACGGGCCATTTCCCTTCGCCTAAACACAATAAATAATCACTGTTAAAAAATGCCTGTAGGGCTGTTTTATACTCATCAACCTTTTTGCTGTCTTCATCTTCATTAGCCCAGCTAAAAGTAGAGAGTAAAAGCAATATAAGACTCAGTGAAATACTTTTCATATTTTCTTTTACCAACGGAAATCTTTATTTCTATTACTCTACGTTACACAATTCGTTACACTTAGGTGACAGGTTAATATCCAATATATTTTATAATGTAAATAGGATTTTTCACTACAACAAAACCTGCTACTTTGGATCTGTATAACACTTATACGTATTGATACCAATATTACGTATTGTCATATAAGGAAAATATCATGTCTACTACTAACCTGACATACACGATGTACGGCATAAAAAATTGCGATACAATCAAAAAAGCACGTAAATGGCTAGATGATAATCATATTCCTTATGTTTTTCATGATTACCGTAAAGACGGTTTGAAGGAAGCATTATTACTCACCTTTACAGAAAATTTAGATTGGCAGACATTGGTGAACAAAAGAGGAACAACTTGGCGTCAATTATCTGATGAAGAAAAAAATGCTATCACTGATGTGAATGCAGCCATTGCACTTATGCTTGATAAACCTGCCATTATTAAACGCCCAATTTTAGTCTCTTCTGATAATCGTTTTATGGTAGGTTTTAATGCTAATGATTACCTGACTTTTACAGGAGCCTAATTTTTATGTCCTGCCCTGTTATTGAACTCGCACAACAACTTATTTCTCGACCTTCCGTAAGCCCAGATGACCAAGGTTGTCAGCAACTGATCATCGAAAGATTAGCACCTTTGGGCTTTACCATTGAAAAAATGCCTTTTGGTCAGACCGAAAATCTTTGGGCATGTCGTGGTGGTGAGGGAGAAACCCTCGCATTTGCAGGACATACCGATGTTGTGCCTCCTGGCGCTAATGCATTATGGGATAATCCACCTTTTGAGCCATCTATTCGTGATGGAATGTTATATGGTCGAGGTGCCGCCGATATGAAAGGCTCTCTCGCAGCCATGATTGTCGCGGCTGAACGATTTGTGCATGCTTATCCGCAACATCGTGGACGTCTTGCTTTTTTAATTACCTCCGATGAAGAAGCCGATGCTCATGATGGTACCGTTAAAGTGGTCGAGTCATTAATATCTCGAGGAGAGCGACTTGATTATTGCTTAGTGGGTGAACCATCAAGTCAGCATCAACTCGGCGATATGATAAAAAATGGCCGACGGGGTTCAATAACAGCAAATGTCACTATTTATGGTACGCAGGGCCACGTTGCTTACCCTCACCTTGCACAAAACCCTATTCATATGGCTTCACCTTTTATTCACGAGTTAGTGAATACGGTATGGGATAATGGCAATGAGTATTTTCCCGCCACTACCATGCAAATTGCCAATATTCATAGTGGAACAGGCAGTAATAATGTGATCCCAGGTGAGTTATTTATACAGTTTAACTTTCGTTTTAGCACCGCTATTACAGATGAAGAAATTCGTCAACGTACTGAAGCATTACTACAAAAATATCAGTTGCGTTATCACATTTCTTGGTCTTTATCTGGGCAACCTTTTATCACTGGTGAAGGAAAACTACTGGATGCGGTACGTTATTCAGTAAAACACTACACCAATATAGAGCCAACGCTTTCAACTAGCGGAGGCACCTCCGATGGACGATTTATCGCCCAAATGGGTGCGCAAGTTGTTGAATTAGGGCCTATTAATGCCACCATTCATAAAGTAAATGAGTGTGTCAGTGCTGCTGATTTACAACAACTTAGTCGCATCTATCAGCGGATCATGGAGCAGATTATTTTATGATAACCCCTTTAATGTTAACGGGTCGTTCTACGGATCATTTAGTGACTTTATCAGAACGACATCATTTACAGTTTAACGCGACAAAAGCCTTTTTAGCGTTACAACAACAAGCGGCCAAAGCGGGATTTAAATTAATGCCTGCCAGTTCATTTAGAAGTTTTGAACGTCAGTTAGCGATATGGAATGGCAAATTTGAAGGCACTCGCCCTGTATTAGATGCTGAAAGTCAACCTATTGATATTCAGACATTATCAGAAGGCCAACGCTGTGAGGCGATTTTAAAATGGTCTGCATTACCCGGAGCAAGTCGCCATCATTGGGGCACCGAAATTGATTTTTACGATCCTTTCCGTTTACCTAATGGGCAATCATTGCAATTAGAACCTTGGGAGTATGAACAAGGGGGCTATTTTGCACAACTTAATGACTGGCTGACTGAAAATATGTCAGCTTACGATTTTTATCGCCCTTTTACCGATAAAGAGAGTTATATTGCCTATGAGCCTTGGCATATCAGTTATTTGCCTCTCTCTTATGAAGCTTCACAGGCCTATACTATCGATATCCTTCGCGCTGTTTTAGAAGAAGAGCCGATTTTAGGTAAACAATGGCTATTAGATAACTTAGAAACGGTTTATCAACGCTATATTGTGCTACCAGAATAATTAGATTTTATTTATCTTAGGAGACATCTTGTTTATCTATTACAGGAAGTCTCCACATAAATATCAACAGACAGGCTAAAATTATCAGCAATAAAATTCTCACCCACCACATTGAGACCAACCATAGCGAGATAGCAAAAGTCACTAAAATGACTAAAATAGCTTTCGGCTTAGCCCCCTTAGGCATGGCGCGATAAGTTTGCCAATAACGCAAATAACCACCAAACCAAGAGCGATATAGCAACCAGTGATGAAAGCGTGTTGATGAGCGAGAAAAACACCATGCAGCTAATAACAAAAATGGTGTAGTGGGTAACACGGGTAAAACAACACCTAATGTGGCTAATCCAACAGATAACCACCCTGCTATAATCAATAATATCCGTTTCATGTTATGCTTTCCAAATTATGCTTGGTCGCTCTAGGGTAAAGAGTAAATAAAAAAGCTCCTCATTCTCAATAACAATTTTAAAACATAAGGCGGGTTTATGCACTGGATCACTGACTATTGGTGGGTTATTTTAATTCTTTTAGTTGGAATAATTATTAATGCCATAAAAGATATGAATAAAATAGATCCAAAACAGTTTCTAAAAAATAAACGGAAACTGCCTCCCCATCGCGATTTTAATGATAAATGGGATGATGAGGACGATTGGCCCAACAAAAATGACCAGAAGAAGTAGTCGTTAACCAATGTTGGTAAGCCTGTGCTAATTGCTCATCTTTTTCTGCCATCAGTTGTTGGCATTGCCGACGCAGTGTCGTGACAAGGGCTTTCTTGCCCGATAACGAAAATTGTTTTACACAGGCCTCTACAGATTGCTTATCAATAAAAAATGCCACTAATAACGGGTAGCGTGATCTATCACCTTGCAGAAAATAACCAACACTTTGATATACCGTTAATATAGAGCGATGGGCGAAAGCAAAACCTGCCATCATCAGCCAGTGATCTGCTTCACTGGCGCTAGGCAATGCAGTAGCAAGAGAGATACCTGTTTGCTGAGTGATATAATCACTTTGTAATGCGAGTGCTTGTTGTGCAACTTGTAATAATTGCTGCCCCTGAGCACTGATTGGGTAAATAGCCATAGTAGTATAACAGCCACTACTGGCTTCTTTATGAACGCCTAATCTCACCAGATAAAAACCACATTGTTGCCAAAAATTGGCTAATGCGTCGGTATAGCCAAAACTGACAGAAAGGTAATCAATATTCTGTTTCTGGCACTGCTTAGCAATATCCGCAACTAATTTTGCAGCGACTTTTTGACGTCGATATGCTGGCAATACCGCAATTCGGCTGATGCGTAATGAAGTTAAACACATTGCCTCAATGGATAAGCCGTAAGTGACTAACGATTGGGCAACAAGATTACCTCTTGGTCGACGTATACCTCGCCAAACATCTTGTGCTAAGGCTTTCGCTAGTCCCCCTTCTTCAATACACCACACCGCCCCAACAAGATGCCGATGAATAAATGCAGACCAATAATGCTGTTTTTGTCCATCGAATAAACGTCGAAGATCTAAAGGTGTGGTTCGATAATGAGCACTGGTTAAAAGTTGATAAAAATTGGCTCGTTGTTCACTATCGAAATGCTGGCATGAGGTGATCACCACCTCGCCAGATTGGTTAGCATGATGAAAAGAAGGCTCATCAAGTAACAACAGTTGATTAAGCCAATTTTCGAGTGGATCGTCCTGCGCCCAGCGAATAGGTACGGTAAGTTGATAATTTTGTAACTTTGGAATGCTATCACCCAGTTTTAAAATAAAGCCGCGCCCTGTTCCTTCATAGCCTTGTACCGTGGTGGTCATTAACACTCGAGGGAAGTGCTGACAAAGAGCTATCAGTTGAGCAATGGGTATAGTCGCCGCTTCATCAATAATTAACCAATCTCGACACAAATGCTCTGTATCACAAAGGGCTAACAAATTATCCGGTGAGTAGAACTCGATGGTTTTATGTGTATGAGATAATAGCACTTCAATACTGTTTCTCGCAGGGGCACAAACCGTCACTGAGCCAGGCCATTGCTCTATCAACATTCCTGCTAACGCTGATTTTCCTCTGCCTCGTGGTGCCGTGATACTCCATACGCCGGATTTTGCCTGTAAAAGATGCGCTAATAACTGTCGCTGTTGTATGGTTGGCATCCCTTGAGGCAACGCCCACTGTTGGCCTGTATTTTTTATTTCAGGTAGAACAAGGGGCTGCGATGCTTGCCAAATAATGGCCTGTTTATCTGCTAGTGTAATTTTTGCTAACCAAGCCATAAAATGGGGAGTAGATATAACCCCTTGCGCATCATTCCAGCGCTGACTATCGTTATCAATATAATGTTGCCACTGAACAATATCGGGTAAACATAAGATAAGCCAACTTCCTGCTTTCAACGTTCCCGTTAGCATCGCTAGTGCATCAGCATTAAAAGCATGGTTAGCGTCAAATACAGCGTGAAGATATTCACGGCCTAATAGTTGATGAGCATGTTCTGGTTTTATCGCCTCAGACATCTCTGAAGAGAGTATTAGCCAATCGCCTTTACACTGCTGTTGGATAGCTCGAAGTTGTTCCCTTTGCCATGTATAGCTCCCCGCTAAAAGGAGTAATCGCCGCTGGCCTAGTCGAGCGAAGGCTTGTTGATAGCGCAATAAATCTAAAGATGGCACTACTATGACTTACCTATCAATAACGAAAGGATCCCCGCAGCAATCAGTGGACCTACTGGAACCCCCCTAAATAGGGCGACACCAATAACGGTTCCTACGAGTAAACCCGCTACCGTTGACGGTTGGTTATTCATAAGTGACACCCCTCGTGCCCCTAACCAAGAGACGATGATACCAATTGCAATCGCTAGTAATGATTTCCAATTTAAAAAAGAATTGAAAACTTCTTGTGCGGAAATGCGGCCTGTGGCAATCGGTGTCATAACACCTACGGTGAGGATCAAGATCCCAATGGTCATACCGTATTTTTCGACTAATGGAAAATATTGGTTTAACGGTGTGATTTTAATAACCAATAAAAAGATCATTGCTAAAGTGACAGTCATATTATGACTAATAATGCCCAGGCCTGCGAGTACCAGCAAAATTAGCAATGAGGGATCAACATTACTCATCTATTTTTATAATCCTTCTCTTTCTCTGAATCATTCTAATATCATTTAAGCGTGAGATGTTATTAGTTCAATGACGAAGAAGCAAATGTATCACAAGATTTAATATCGCCACTATTGTAGCCGCGCATAAACCATGTCTTACGTTGTTCTGCAGTGCCGTGAGTAAAACTATCCGGTACAGCGTAACCCTGTTGTTGGCGTTGCAGCCTATCATCACCGATAGCTTGTGCGGTTTTAATGGCCGTCAGTAAGTCCGCTTCATCAACACGGCCTTCACCGGCAATAAAGCGTCCCCACATACCCGCAAAACAATCAGCTTGCAGTTCTAGTCTTACTGATAAGCGATTTGCTTCCACTTTTGAACGTGCCATTTGCTGTTTTTCACGCATTTGTGTGGTGATACCAAGTAGATGCTGAACATGATGTCCCACTTCATGAGAAATCACATAACCTTGAGCAAACTCTCCACCCCCACCAAGGCTGTTTTTCATTTCATTATAAAAAGAGAGATCGAGATAAATTTTTTGGTCTGCAGGACAATAAAAAGGCCCCATCATTTTAGTGCCGGTACCGCATTGCGTTGTGGTACTGTTGGTATATAGCACTAATTTAGGATCACGATATTGTTCGCCGGCTTTGGCAAACATCCCTTGCCAAAAATCTTCCGTACTGGCTAATACAACACTGCTAAAATCTGCCGCTTCATTATAAAGGGCGGATTGTTGTTGGCTATTTTGTGTTGGTTGTGATGTTTGCCCTGTAAGCGAATTAAAATCAAACCCCATAAAGCTTGCGATCACCAAAATAATAATGATCACAAAGCCATATTTTGTACGCAATAATAGTGCAATTAATCCTAATGGGAGATTACCACCACCGGATGCAGAAGAAGGCTGCCCTCTTCTATCTTCAACATTATTGCTTCTTCGGCGATCATTCCAACGCATAACCCTTCCCCATTATGTAATTTACTTAATTTTAATTGCTAGGTCATTTTAATGACAACTTATCTTAGATAATAACAAAAATTATCTCATCGCTATTGCCTATTTTTTAAGAGCAAAATAATAGCACCCATTAGTCACTTTCAATTCATCTTAGTTAATTTTTCTTTATAGCATATTAAAAAGGTCAGTTTTTAAGCTGACCTTTTTCTTTTATGGATAATATTGCTGACGTAATCGATTGCGCAGTTAGTCTAAAGAAACACCAATTCGACGTGCAACTTCTTCATAGGCTTCAATTAATCCACCTAAACTTTGACGGAAGCGATCTTTATCCATTTTATCTAAGGTGTTTTTATCCCATAAACGGCTACCATCTGGTGAGAATTCATCCCCCAGCACAACTTTACCGTTAAAGAGGCCAAACTCTAATTTAAAGTCAACGAGGATCAGACCGGCTTTATCAAATAGTTCACTGAGGACATCGTTTGCTTTATAACTAAGACGTTTCATTTCTGCGAGGTTTTCTTTTGATACCCAACCAAAAGTTTCACAGTAAGATTCATTAACCATCGGATCATGACGGGCATCGTCTTTTAAGAAGAGATCAAAAATAGGTGGGTTTAAGACAGTACCTTCTTCAATACCTAAACGTTTAACCAGTGATCCAGCCGCTCGGTTACGAATAACACATTCAACAGGCACCATATCGAGTTTTTTTACTAGCACTTCATTATCAGAGAGCAAACGTTCCATCTGCGTTGGGATACCCGCTTCTTCCAATTTGTTCATAATGAAATAATTAAACTTATTGTTCACCATTCCTTTACGATCAAACTGTTCAATACGTTGGCCATCTAACGCTGATGTATCGTTTCTGAATTCAAGAATAAGATAATCAGAAGACTCAGTGGTATAAACTGTTTTCGCTTTACCACGATACAACTCAGCTTTTTTTTGCATCTGACACACTCCAAAGATGTGATAGGTTTAACAAGAAACTTGCTTTCCATACTCTACTCTAGATTGGATAAAAAAGCTTTTAAAACGTGGAGGGGATCACTAAAAAATATCACTGTCGACTATTTTTTAGCGGCTCTAATCAATAAGAGAAATAAGTGAATTGAGTGATAAAAAGGCCGCACATTTTATGTACGGCCTGATATTTAATAGATAAAAAGAGCTTTTATTTTATTGGCTTACTAAAGGCCGCTTTCATTGCAGCAACCATCTGATCATTTTCAGACTGTGTAAGAGGTTTACCTTTATCACTGATAAATTGCAAACTACTGCGGTTATTTAAGTCACCGACTTGTAGTTTGTAATCCCCTTCATTAATTGTTGGTTTATCAACCCCTAACGTGCTCCAACTTGCACTACTTAAGCCTTTATAAGTCACTTCAATTGAACCTTTCGAACGAGTACGATCGCCCATTTTCATTCCCACGCTTTCTAGCGCGATAGGTAATCTATCCCATACAACATCAAATGGTGCTCGAACAATAATGACAGGCAGTCCGGCATTATCACTTCCTGTTTGTACGTCGATAATACCTTGCAAATTACTCGTTGCGCTATTTTCACTTAAGTTACGCATGCGGTTTAAACCGTCAACCACTTCATTTAATAGTAAGGTGTTATAACGCTTCACTTCCATTGGATCGGAAATCTCGTTTTCACCTTGGCGTAACCCAGTATTCGTAATCGTTAATATCACAACATTACCTGACTGACTTATCGCTAAATTATGGCGACTTTGGAAAGGCACATTTTCATCAGCACGAGTCCAAGTGATCCAATCGGTAACAATCTGTTTTTGTCCTGCATCACTTTTAGCCAGTGCCACACCTTTATCCGCTAAAACAGCAGAAACTTGCTCGTATAAGGTGGTATTTTCGGGCGTGTTGGGTAATAACAGTCGGCTATTATCCGCATTATTCTCACTACGTGAGCCACTTAATAAGTTTAAAGCCTGTGTTGGTGGGCGAATATCTAATGCTAAACCCACAGGCTCACTCTTTTTAGGCGTAGGAATATCATATTCCCCATTTTGCAAAGGCAACACCATACCCGCTGGGACAACTAAATTTTTTAGCGCTGCTGACTCTAAATACGACTCGTCACCACTGACTTGACGTTTATAGCGCTGATCACTGGAACAGGCTGCCAATAAAACCACCAGCGACAGACCCGCGACTTTCATAATCTTTGATTTATGCAATAGTGTTGCCATTAAAATTCCCTAAGTTTTACAGTATTCCCGCTGTTAACAGCGCTTTCTCTACGATATCCTGACCCGCTGATGTTAATGGAGTCATCGGTAAGCGCAATGTGGCGTCTTCAATCAATCCAATACGTTGACACGCCCATTTAGCTGGGATTGGGTTAGGTTCAACAAATAACTGATGATGTAAGTCCATCAGGCGTCGATTAAGTTCACGTGCTTTTGCAAACTCACCCGCTTTTGCCAATCGACATAATTCTACCATTTCTAACGCAGCAACGTTAGCAGTAACCGAAATAACACCATGACCGCCAAGTTGCATAAAGTCTAATGAGGATGCGTCATCTCCACTTAATAAGATAAAACTATCATCATTAACTAACTGTTGGATTTGACTAACACGACTTAAGTTCCCTGTCGCCTCTTTAATTGCCACAATATTATCCAACTGAGCTAAACGTGCAACTGTTACTGGCAATAAATCACATCCTGTACGGCCGGGCACATTATACAAGATTTGGGGTAAAGCCGTGCTTTCAGAAATCGCTTTAAAATGTTGATAAAGCCCTTCTTGGGAAGGTTTATTATAGTATGGAGTAACCGTTAAGCACCCTGCAATACCTTTATTTTCAAACTGTTGTGTAAACCAAATAGCTTCAGAAGTTGCATTAGCCCCCGTGCCTGCAATCACAGGAATACGACCATCAGCCATATCCAGAGTCATTAATACGACATCAACATGCTCATCATGGCTTAATGTTGCCGATTCTCCCGTTGTTCCCACAGAGACAATAGCATCTGTACCCGCTTTAACATGATAATCGACCAACTTGCGTAAACTAACTCGGTCAACATTGCCTTTCGCATCCATAGGGGTGACTAATGCCACCATACTGCCTGTAAAATCAAAATTGTTACTTACCATAATTCATTGCTCCGAGATAGACTTATACACAATGGTACTCATTCATTGCTCTATTGAAAACTACTTAACTCTAGGTTTCTAATGAAATTTGCTAATATTCTTTGATTTGAATTAAAGAGAGATAATAATGAAAGATAGTGCGCTTCTGATCTTGGCAGAAATCAAATTTTGTGTTTACCTGTTAGGAATAAACTGAAAGTCAAAAGGAAGCCTATTTTGCCTATACCTGATAAACATTTTCTCGTACTCACTGCATTAGGGACTGACCGTCCTGGTATCGTTGATACCATTACGCAATTAGTTAGCCAATGCGGATGTAATATCGAAGACAGCCGGCTTGCGATGTTCGGTCAAGAATTTACGTTTATCATGCTACTTTCTGGTGGTTGGAATGCGATTGCCCAACTTGAAGCATTACTGCCGATAAAAAGTGCAGAACTTGATTTATTGACTGTGATGAAAAGAACCAAAATGGGTGCGCCAGTCTCTTACCCATCAACCATTACTGCAAAAGTAGATATAGAAGATGCCCCCGGCATTGTTGAACGTTTTACCAATTTATTTAGTCAACATCACTTTAATCTTGCAGAATTAGTTTCTAAAACTCACCCTTCTGAGGATGGTACTCCTGCTCGTTTAGAAATTCAGATCACGGCCCATAATCCGTTAGATGATCATGGTCTCGTTATTCATGAGAAATTCAATCAATTATGTACAGAGTTAAACGCTCAAGGCACAATAAGTATCGTAAATAGTCTGATGATGAAACAATAAAAGAATGGAGAATTAGGTAATGAACCCATTAAAAGCCGGTGATAAGGCACCTCAATTCAGTCTGCCTGATCAAGATGGAGAAATCATTAATCTGTCTGATTTTGCTGGCCAACGTGTGCTCGTTTATTTTTATCCAAAAGCGATGACACCAGGCTGTACAACGCAAGCTTGTGGCTTACGTGATGAGATGGATACACTAAAAAAAGCCAACGTCGAGGTATTGGGAATTAGTACTGATAAGTCAGAAAAACTTTCCCGTTTTGCCGAAAAAGAGATGTTAAACTTCACCTTACTTTCTGATGAAGATCATAAAGTTGCAGAGCAATTTGGCATTTGGGGTGAAAAACAATTTATGGGGAAAACTTACGATGGCATTCATCGTACGACGTTCCTAATTGACAAAAGCGGTGTGATTGAACATGTGTTTGATAATTTTAAAACCAGCAATCACCACCAAGTGGTTATCGATTATTTAGCTGCACACCCATAGTTTATGATCACAGCTTAATGCTGATAAATAAAACAGACAGCCATTAACTATCGCTGTCTGTTTTTTTATTATCAATAAGTTGATGATAAATCGCGTCTATGATTACTTTATTACTTTTTCTTTTCTAATGTTTCTAAAGGTGGCTCATTGGCAATTTCATCAGGCAGCGCATGTAATACTGCTTTGATTAACGTCGCTAAAGGAATGGCGAAAAACACCCCCCAAAAGCCCCACATACCACCAAATATAATCACGGATAAGATAATGACTAAGGGGTGCATATTGACAGCTTCAGAGAATAATATCGGTACTAATAAGTTGCTATCTAAACCTTGAACCACTAAGTAAGCGATAAATAGCGCCCAAAAATCAGAGCCTAATCCCCATTGAGAAAGTGCAATTACAATGACTGGAATAGTTGCGAGTACCGCCCCCACATAAGGCACTAAAACCGAAACGCCAACTAAAACCGCTAATAAGACTGAATAACGCAAATCAAAAAAAGCAAAGACAAAATAGGTAAATACACCAACAATCACCATTTCGGTAACCTTACCACGAATATAGTTGGTGATTTGCTGATTAACCTCAATCCACACTTGTGCTGCAAGAATTCTATTTTTGGGTAATACCCGACGGACAGCATTGAGCATTTGTTGCTTATCTTTTAATAAAAAGAACGTCATTAATGGCACAAGGATCAGATAAATAGAGAGCGTGATAACACCGATTAAAGAGGCTAAAGAGACTTTTAACACTGACTCTGCCACCGTTGAAAATTTACTGCGCAAGTTTTCCGCCATCATATCCACGATGCCAACATCCATTAATGCGGGGAATCGCTCAGGTAATTCTCGAGCAAATGCATTGAATTTATTGATCATATTAGGGATATCTGAAATTAGCGTCATGGCTTGTTGCCATACCGTTGGCGCTAAAATCAAAATAACAATGGCACTAATACCTATAAATAGTGTCAGAACGATTGATACGGCCCAAATTCGTGCACACCCTAACTTCTCAAGTAAGTGTGTTGGCCATTCCAGCAAATAAGCTAATACAATGGCGACTAATAATG
This sequence comes from Proteus sp. MB838, assembly GCF_054767435.1. NCBI lineage: Bacteria > Pseudomonadati > Pseudomonadota > Gammaproteobacteria > Enterobacterales > Morganellaceae > Proteus > Proteus sp. MB838. The sequence goes on along the minus strand of NZ_BAABMO010000006.1, from coordinate 102,371 downwards.
GTGCAAGTATGCCACTGAAAAAGTAGATAATTGAAAAACCGGCAATTAAGATCACCACCAGCGCGATAACTTGGGGATCAGCAAATCGACGTTTATACCATTGAACAAGCAAGTCCAGCATGAAAATAGAGGTCCTTTATAATAATAAGTCAAATATATCTATATGTATTGATTTACATAATCAATAATCTTTTGACGGATTTTACGTTAGCTTTTGCTATGATACATCATTAATTATAAATTTTTCGTTAAGATAGCTATCAGGATGTTGTTGTATGAAACTCAGACTTAAAAAACCATTGGTCGCGCTTCTTGTTTCTACTTTGCTATCAACATCAGTGTTGCCTGCTCACGCTGCGATTGATATTGAAGATACCCTGCCCGATATGGGAACGACAGCAGGCTCAACATTGAGTATCAATCAAGAAATCGCTATGGGTGATTACTATACTCGCCAATTAAGAAATAGTGCACCATTAGTTTTTGACCCTCTACTTTCTAATTACATCAATAATTTAGGTCAAAGATTAGTCTCTAATGCCAGTTCGGTAAAAACCCCCTTTCACTTTTATTTAGTGAATAACCCCAATATTAATGCCTTTGCTTATTTTGGTGGCAATATCGTATTGCACTCAGCACTATTTAGATACAGTCGCAATGAAAGTGAATTAGCTTCTGTTATCGCCCACGAAATTTCTCACGTTACCCAGCGTCATCTTGCAAGAATGTTAGAAGATCAGTCTAAAACCACGCCACTGGCTATGGCTGGAATATTAGGCTCTATTTTAATATTTATGGCTAACCCCAATGCCGGTTTAGCCACCTTTACGGGAAGTATGGCTGGGATGCAACAAAACATGATCACCTTCACGCAAATGAACGAACAAGAAGCTGATCGGATAGGAATACAAACTCTTTATCGTGCAGGATTTGATCCACAAGGTATGCCTAATTTTATGCAGATCTTAGCAGACCAAGTGCGCTATAGTTCTAAGCCGCCTGAAATGCTATTAACGCACCCCTTACCTGACAGCCGTTTATCTGATGCACGTAGCCGTGCAGCGCAATATGCTCCGCGCAAAGTGCCACAATCGGCTAATTTTCTCTATGCTAAAATGCGGGTATTAACTATGCTTGAGAAAAACCCCTCATCAAGTAACGCCTTGCAAACCACACTGGATCAGTTTAGGCAAGGAACGGAATTAGAAAAATCAGCCGCCAATTATGCACAAGCCTTACTCTATTCTCGTGATCGTAAATTTAATGACGCGAGAAAAATACTCGCCCCTATGCTGGCAAAAGAGCCAAATAATATCTGGCTTATTGATGCCATTACCGATATTGACGTAGAGCAAAACCGTGCTGCAGAAGCGATAACACGTTTACAACAAGCGCTTAAGCAATCACCTAATAACAAAGTACTGACGGTTAATTTAGCTAATGCTTATATGCAAAATAAGCAATATAACGAAGCTAATCGATTATTATATCGCTATACCTTTGACAACCCTGACGATCCTATTGGTTGGCAGTTGGTGGCGGAAAATGCGGCAAAACAAGGTAATCGAGCCCAAGAGCTTGCAGCTTACGCTGAAGATTTGGCATTACGAGGAGATTTTGAAACTGCCATTCGTTATCTTGGTGATGCGAGTCGTCAAGTAAAATTAGGCAGTAATGAGCAAGCTCGTTTTGATGCACGTATTGATCAATTGCGTAAACTTCAACATAAAGACAGTCAATTTAAATAAGGGATAATATGACCAACAAAGTAACGATTTATCATAATCCGCGCTGTTCTAAAAGCCGTGAAACCTTACATTTATTAGAAGAGATGCATATCACCCCTGACGTTATTCATTATTTAGATACGCCGCCTTCTGTCGATGAGTTAAAAGCATTACTCAAAGCGCTAGATTTTGACGATGCAAGAAAATTAATGCGCACCAAAGAAGAAATTTATAAAACCCTAAAGCTTGCTGATGAGAGCTCACAAGAAGCACTAATTCAGGCCATGCATAATCATCCTAAATTAATTGAACGTCCTATTGTGGTCGTTGGCAATAAAGCGCGTTTAGGTCGTCCACCTGAGCAAGTTACCGCCCTTTTTAAGTAGGCTAAATTGGCAATTGCCGACATTGACGGTATGGCGCATCACTAAAACGTAATCTGAGTGATTTCAGAGCATTGAGATGAGAAACCTTACGGCTGTTTTCAAAGATCGGTGATGCGCCCTAATAACTCATTATCTGCAGTGCGCTCAAAATGACAGAAAACCAACACGTTATACCTATTAACTTACTTCACTCCTCTTCATATCAATAACACAATTCTCTACTGCTTTATTACCACATCACAACGGTGTTACCGCCATCTGTATATTCTAAAGGTCACTAATATTAATTTTATGTTACAAGCACTAAGGAAACACGATAGTTATTTCCATTAGTAGAATAAGGTAGTTTATTGCTTGCTTTCAAAATATTTCATCTTAATTTCATTTTTTTTATAGTGAATATTTTACCAAGATCAAAAATATCTATCACGATCACATTATCCTGTTACAAATAACAGCCAACAGAAAAAATTTATGAAACGTTTCATTTGTATTGTGACAAAAGTCTCTTTACACGAGTGAATTCCTACTTATTATGGTCTTCAGAAAATATGATGGCAGATTTGATTTGCGATACACTTCGAACCATTTTTATTTTCGTTATCATCCAATTCAGAAATTAATATTAGAGATACAATTTAAACAATACTGCAACATAGCAAAATACGTTAATTCGCCACTTCTTTTACACATGCCTACTCGCTATCTCACTAGAGATAGTGCGTTATGTTTTTTTTAAAAGTGTATAGATATCGGCAAACTAACTGAAAATATAGCCAACATATGGGCGACTAAAACTAATCAATCATCAAAATACCAGATGATTGCCAGGCTAATAGGAAATTTAATGAACATCGTACATAGACTCAAACTTGTTTCATTCCTCCAATTTTTTATTTGGGGCTCTTGGCTTGTTACGTTTGCTTCATATCTATTTGATAAATTACATTTTAAAGGTACTGACGTTGGGCTAATTTTTAGTGCTTTAGGATTAGCATCACTGATCGCACCGGTGATCATGGGATTTATTGCGGACAAGATAAATAACCGTAAGCTGGTCTTTATTATTCTGCATATTTTATCCGCGTTTGCTTTAGTGCTGATGTCCCAAATGACCACAGTGACTACCCTCTTCTTTGCGACACTTCTGCATTTATTGTTCTTTATGCCAAGCATTTCTATGGCAAACAGTATTATTTTTGAGTTACTAGAACAAAAACACCTAGAGCCAAATGACTATTTCCCCAAAATCCGTGTTTATGGCACCGTGGGTTTTATTGCTGCAATGTGGGTTATTAGCTTCTTAGGTTTCGGTAATAGCTACGATCAACTGTTTGTTGCTGCAATAGCCTCTATTATCTTAGCGGTATTTGCGATGTTTTTACCGGCGACAAAAGCGACAGATAAAACAGAAGCAAAAGAAGAAGTGGCCGCTTTTAGCTTATCGAATACCTTACAAGTGTTTAAAAAGAAAAATGTGGTTATTTTCCTTTTCTTTGCCACATTGTTAGGTTCAGTATTGCAAATTACCAATACATTTGGGGTTCCATTCTTACAAGATATGGCCAAAGCACCTAATGCTGATGACTCTTTCTTGGCTCATTATCCTTCTGTTTTCTTATCCATTTCTCAAATTTCTGAAGTGGTCTTTATTCTATTTTTACCCCTGTTATTAAAACGAGTGAGAATAGAAACTATCGTATTATTTAGTATGATTGCATGGATCTTACGTTTTGGTTTCTTCGCTTACGGTGACTATTCATCATTAGGCCAAATCGTTCTGTTGTTATCCATGATTGTCTATGGTTGTGCTTTCGATTTCTTTAATATCTCCGGCTCGCTATTCCTAGAAAAAGAGATCCCATTACAATATCGCTCTACCGCACAAGGTATGTTTATGACCTTAGTGAATGGTTTTGGTACTTATTTAGGTGCGATGCTAAGTGGCTGGGTTATTGATTTGTATACCACAGATGGTGTTATTGATTGGCAGTCATTCTGGTTGATCTTTACGGGTTACACTGTGGCTATCACCGCACTTTATCTGATTTACTTAGTGGTTCCGCAGAAGAAAACAAAAGTTGTAGAAGCACATTAATTATTTCCCCCATTCTTTATTTGTTGCACTCACCGCTTATCTTTCGAGATAAGCGGTTTTTTATTACTGGTTATCTATTGCATAATACGTTGTTTTAAATAGCTTGCGATTAAAGCTTAAGAATATCTTTTACGAAAGGAATGGTCAGCTTACGTTGAGCCACAATAGAGGCATGATCGAGTTCATCTAGCATTTCAAATAATGTGCGCATTTTTCTATCTAAGCGCTTTAATACAAAACGACCCACATCTTCGGGTAATTCAAATCCACGCAGTTTCGCTCTTAATTGTAGTGCTTGAATTTTTTCTTCATCGCTTAGCGGTTGTAAGCGATAAATTTGCCCCCAATCTAGGCGAGAAGCGAGATCAGGAAGTTGTAAATCAATTTGACGGGGAGGTCTATCCCCTGTGATTAATAGACAGGTGCGACCAAGTTCTAATACGCGATTATACAGATTAAACAGAGCAAGTTCCCACTCTTCATCACCCGCAATACATTGAACGTTATCGATACAAACTAATGAAAGATGCTCCATACCTTCAAGCACATCTGGTACGAAATAAGCCCGTTTATCAAGAGGGACATAACCAACTGCATCTCCGGCTAAAGAAAGCTCTGCACAAGCTGCATGCAACAAGTGGCTTTTTCCGCCCCCATCACGAGACCAGAAATAGATATAACTGCCATGTGATTGGTGAATAGCAGTTTGGATCGCTGCAACGAGTGATGCATTTTCCCCTGCGTAAAAGCTATCGAATGTCTCATCATCGGGCAGAGATAGTGGTAATGATAGCTGTGATGGCGTATTCAGAAGCACCTCACCTGAATAGTTTAATAAACGTCGTGATTCTAACACAAATTCTATCAATGACAGAATCAATATTAAAAAAGCAAGACGAGCTGCTTAAGATGACAGCAATAAATAGCGAAACTGTTTATTTTGACATCAATATAAGATCAGTTTAGCCATTCTATTTCACTATTTAAACGTTATCTTAGAGAGATCGTGACCTGAGGGTTGCTGGTAAATATCTAATTTAAAATACTTAGCACAAGCATTTATATACTCAAAAATTTCTGATTGCGTCTCTTCATATTCCACCCATGTGGTAGCACGAGTGAAACAATATAATTCAACGGGTAATCCCATTGGTGTGGGGGGCATTGTTCTTATCACCAAATACATATCCGGCCTCACATCACCACGCATTTTGATCCAATTTAACATATACTTTCTAAAAAGTTGTAGATTGGTCACCCCGTTGGTTTCTAACCAAGTATTAATATCGCCTATCTCTTCTTCTTTACCTTCTAACATCGCTTCAATGCTTTTTTTAAGTGGCGCAGTATTTTTTAGCTCCTGCACTAACTGTTCTGTAGCAAATGAAATAGAGGATTGATCAATATAGAAACTACGCTTGATACGACGGCCTCCTGAAGAGAACATCGGTTGCCAGTTAGTGTATTTTTCGGTTAAAAAGTCCTTTGTGGGTATACGAGAAATCGTGTTATCCCAATTACGTACTGTAATTGTGTGCAGTGCGATATCAATCACTTCACCACTAATATTACTGCTGGGTAATTCAATCCAATCATATAGTTTTAACACTTTACCATTTGAGATCAGAATATTAGCGACGAATGAGATAAGGGTATGTTGGAAAACAAACATCAATACCGCAGCGATCGCACCAAAGCTGGAAATAATAATCAGTGGGGATTGTTCAGTAAATAGCGCGATAATAAGAATAAAGGCGATGATCCACACCACTATCTTAGCAATTTCAATATAACCTTTAATCGAATTGTTACGGTGCCACGATTTTTTAGCATGCCTGATATTGAAAATATCTAACGCGTTATTAAGAAGAGAAGCAATATTGATGACGATAAAAGCACGACAAACCGTTTCAAAGATAATATTCATCTGTGCTGAAAACGAAGGCAATAACTGGTTTATATAGAGAACCAGAGTGACTGCAACAATAGAGGCACTTTTTTTCGCAATATCTTCTATCGTCTCTTCATCTGAGAGTTCGGTGAATAAAAACAATAGACGCTTGGCTATACGACGAAAGATCATCTTTGCCAGAAACCACACCACCAGCAACGTGATCACTAAAAACAGCGTGGTGAAAATCTGCTTAGATACGATAAAGTCGTATATATCAACAAGTTTTTCCATAACTAGCGTCGTCACCCTTTTAAAAACTTTGTTACAACCTTAAAACAACTTTTAGCTCAATAATAGCTAAAAAGTATCGCTATCACTAAACCACTAACAATCTCATTGTCTCATTTATTTGCGTTAAATAAATATTATTATTAAGTTTATTTTCTTTTTCTAAGTTTTAAACGCTTTTTATAACAAAAGAGTTCTTGTTTATCTTATAAGAATAAAAAATAACCAATAAAAAAAGCAGTCTATGACTGCTTTTTAGTTCAATGACGAAATATTAGCGAAAAAAGCTCATCAATGATTACTTGGTGTTTGTATGTTTGTTAATTGACTCCAGAGTATCATCCACTAACTCAGTTTCTGGGCGAATAATACTCACCAGCTTAAACACTAAACTTAAAACAATACCGACTATCGTTGCTAAGGCCATGCCTTTTAGTTCAGCTGCGCCAATTTGAATTGATGCACCACTTACACCGACAATTAAAATGATCGCTGTTAATATCAAGTTTTGTGGTTTGTTATAATCAACTTTCGAATCTAATAATACGCGAATGCCGGACGCCCCTATTACACCATACAGTAATAAAGAGACACCGCCCATTACCGGTACGGGAACCGCTGCAATCGCTGCTGCCAGTTTACCAACACAAGAAAGTAAGATAGCGATAATTGCTGCACCACCAATGACCCAAGTGCTATACACTTTAGTAATAGCCATAACACCGATATTTTCACCGTAAGTCGTGTTAGGTGTAGAGCCAAAAAATCCGGAGATAATGGTTGAAAAACCATTTGCAAACATAGAGCGATGTAAGCCTGGGTTTTTCATGAGATCACGTTGAACAATATTCGCGGTTACCACAAGGTGCCCTACGTGTTCGGCAATAACCACTAATGCCGCCGGCAAGATAATAAAAATAGCACTCCACTCAAAACGCGGCGAATAAAAGGTAGGCAGAGCAAACCAATTGGCTTCTTTAATCGGTGTCACATCAACAACGCCCATAAAGAAAGAGAGTGCGTAACCGACTAACACGCCAATAAGAATAGGAATAATAGCCAAAAATCCCCTAAACATCACTGAGCCTAAAATAGTCACACCCAGTGTCACCATAGAGATTATCAATGTTTGACTATCAACGGGATTATCTGCGCTAGGTAATAATCCAGCCATATTAGCGGCGGTTCCGGCCAACTCAAGACCTATTACGGCAACGATTGCGCCCATTGCCGCAGGAGGAAACATCACATTAATCCATCCGCGTCCGGCGATTTTCACAATGCCAGCAACAAGGCAAAATAGCACCCCACAGACAATAAACCCGCCCAATGCTAATTCATAGCCTAAAGGAAGTAGCAATAACACCGGAGAGATAAAGGCGAAACTTGAACCTAAATAAGCAGGAATACGACCTTTACAGATAAAGAGATAAAGCAGAGTACCGATACCGTTAAACAATAATATGGTGGCCGGATTAACCTTAAACAAAATCGGCACAAGTACAGTAGCACCAAACATGGCAAACAGATGTTGAAAACTCAATGGGATTGTTTGTAATAATGGTGGGCGCTCTTCTACCCCGATTGCACGACGAGTCATGCTTACGACCTCTCTTTAAAATAGATATAAATGGAATTTAAATTTCAGCGATAAAACAAACCAATAAGTGATCCAAAAAAAAGCCGACTATCAAAGTCGGCTTAATCATTATTTTGTACCAAATATCTTATCACCCGCATCACCAAGGCCTGGGACAATGTACCCATGCTCATTAAGATGCTTATCAATCGATGCAGTATATAACTCAACATCAGGATGAGCTTCTTCTAATGCTTTGATCCCCTCAGGCGCAGCCACTAACACTAAAACTTTAATTGAAGTACAGCCTGAATTTTTTAATAAATCAATTGTGGCAATCATAGAGCCACCAGTTGCTAACATTGGGTCAACAACAAGTGCCATACGTTCTTCAATATGAGAGGCTAGTTTCTGGAAGTAAGGGACGGGCTTTAAGGTTTCTTCATCGCGGTAAACACCAACTACACTGATCCGGGCGCTAGGAATATTTTCTAATACTCCATCCATCATCCCAAGACCGGCACGGAGGATAGGTACAACAGTAATTTTTTTTCCTTTAATCTGTTCTATCTCAACCGGGCCACACCAACCTTCAATTGTTACCGTCTCTGTTTCTAAATCGGCGGTAGCTTCATACGTCAGTAGACTGGAAACTTCTGAAGCCAATTCACGAAAGCGTTTAGTGCTTATATCATGATCTCGCATCAGCCCCAATTTATGTTGAATGAGTGGGTGTTTTACCTCAACGATCTTCATAATTTCTCCTAATGTACGACGCAGCCAGACAAAAAAATCGCGAGATTATACCGCTTTTTTAGTGACTTTCCATCGTTTTTCTATTGATATTGATCAATCGCACAGCTTTTAACCACACTAACATGAATAATTGTGATCTAAAAAGAAGATCCTCGCAAACGTTTGCTTTGCCTGTTAGAATAGCCACCGCACACATTTTTTCTTAACAGCAACTTGCCGTGAGGGCTAGACGTGACTAACAAATCCTCTCTCAGCTATAAAGATGCCGGTGTCGATATTGATGCAGGTAATGCTTTAGTCGATCGTATTAAAAGTGTAGTAAAAGAAACTCGCCGTCCTGAAGTTATGGGGGGTTTAGGTGGTTTTGGTGCATTATGCGCTATTCCCACTAAATACCGCGAACCTATTTTAGTGTCAGGCACTGACGGTGTCGGTACTAAACTTCGCCTTGCGATGGACTTAAATCGCCACGATGATATTGGTATCGATTTAGTCGCAATGTGTGTTAACGATTTAATCGTTCAAGGAGCTGAGCCTCTCTTCTTTCTTGACTACTATGCCACAGGCAAGTTAGATGTCGATACTGCCGCACGGGTTGTAACGGGTATCGCTGAAGGTTGTAAGCAATCCGGCTGTGCCTTAGTGGGTGGCGAAACAGCGGAAATGCCCGGCATGTATCATGGTAACGATTATGATATCGCCGGTTTTTGTGTTGGTGTCGTTGAGAAATCACAGATTATCGATGGTAGCAAAGTTAAAGCGGGTGATGCATTAATTGCTCTCGCTTCAAGTGGCCCTCATTCTAATGGCTATTCACTGATCAGAAAAATTCTTGAAGTCAGTGGTGCCTGTGCTGAAACTACCCCATTAGGTGATACATCACTGGCTGATAAACTCTTAGCGCCAACCCGTATTTATGTAAAATCACTCCTGTCATTAATTGAAAACGTTGATATTCACGCAGTGGCACATATTACTGGTGGTGGATTTTGGGAAAATATTCCGCGCGTGCTACCTGAAAATACGCAAGCTCGTATTAATAGCCAAAGTTGGCAGTGGCCTGAGGTCTTTAACTGGCTACAACAGGCAGGTAATGTCAGCACTCATGAAATGTATCGTACCTTTAACTGTGGTGTCGGCTTATTAATCGCCGTGAGCCAAGCTGATGTTGAAAAAACGCTATCACATCTTAATGCCTGTGGTGAAAAGGCATGGTTAATTGGTGATATTGCCCCGCAAGCAGCGGGTGATGCACAAGTGATTATCAATTAGTAAAAGTACCCCCATGAAAAATATTGTGGTCCTGATCTCAGGAAATGGTAGCAACCTACAGGCGATTATTGACGCCTGTAGGGCGCATAAAATCGCAGGCCAAGTTGTGGCTGTTTTCAGCAATAAAGCACAAGCTTATGGGCTTGAACGAGCGAGACAAGCGGATATCCCTGCTTACTTTATCGATCCGGCTGATTATCCTGATAGAGAAGCTTATGATAAAGCGTTAATCACTCAAATTGATGGCTATCAGCCTGATATTGTGGTTCTTGCTGGCTTTATGCGTATTTTATCGCCGTTATTTGTCAACCATTATCAGCATAAGCTATTAAATATTCATCCCTCTTTACTTCCCAAATATCCCGGTCTGCATACACATAAACAAGTTATTGAGAATAAAGATACTTTTCATGGTACTACCGTACACTTTGTCACGGAAGAATTAGACGGTGGCCCGATGATCATTCAAGCGCGTATTCCCGTCTCTCCTGATGATACCGAACAAAGTTTGCAAGCAAAAATACAAACACAAGAGTATCGCATTTATCCTCTCGCAATTAGTTGGTTAGCAGAAGAGAGATTAAAAATGATAGATAATCGGGCGCTACTTGATGGTAATGTTCTGTTTGACAATCTTGATTAACGGTTTCACTTAAGATAAAAAGTCACTTTGTGCTACACTGTAGCCCGCGGTGACTTTTATTGTGTCACCCTTTTCTCTTTTTATTCAATGCATTTTCACCGAGGTGCTTATGTCCGGTGGTAAGAAAGTTCCACCTATAAAATTACGTCCTCTCGAAAGAGAAGACCTTCCTTTTGTCCATAAACTTGATAATAATGCTAGCGTTATGCGCTACTGGTTTGAAGAGCCTTATGAAGCTTTTATTGAGTTAAGCGACCTATATGAAAAACATATTCACGACCAAAGCGAACGACGTTTTATTGCTGAAAGTGAAGGCACAAAAGTCGGTTTAGTTGAGCTGGTTGAAATTGATTATGTTCATCGTCGTGCTGAGTTTCAAATCATTATCGCCCCTGCTCATCAAGGCCATGGTTATGCAGCCCGCGCGGCAAAGTTAGCGATGGACTACGCTTTTTCTGTACTTAATTTATACAAACTCTATTTAATCGTCGATAAAGAGAATGCTAAAGCGATTCATATTTATGAAAAGCTTGGCTTTAAGAAAGAAGGTGATTTAATAGATGAGTTTTTTGTTAATGGCTCTTACCGTTCTGCGATTAGAATGTGTACATTCCAAGCCCCTTATTTTGAACAAAAAGCCAAAGCAGCAAGACCGGAAAATTTTGTTAAACCGGGTGCAACGATAAAACAATATGTCTGATTAATTCAGATAATAAGATTTAACTTTAACCCATGTTGGAGTTCAGATGTCCCAAGAACGACTCTATATTGATAAAGAGATCAGCTGGCTTGCGTTTAACGAGCGAGTATTGCAAGAGGCGGCAGATAAACGTAACCCGCTAATCGAAAGGGTCAGGTTTTTGGGGATCTATTCAAATAATCTTGATGAGTTTTATAAAGTTCGCTTTGCGGATGTAAAACGGCGTATTTTAATTAATGAGGAGCGCGGCTCACGCTCTGGCTCTAGTCACGCTCGTCATTTAATCAAAAAAATCCAATCTAAAGTTGCCAAAGCCGACCAAGAATTCGACGCACTGTATAACGACTTGCTTTTAGAAATGGCGCGTAATCAGATTTTTTTAATCAATGAACGGCAAATCTCACCTAATCAACAAATTTGGTTACGCCAATATTTTCGCCAAAACTTAAGAAAACATATCACGCCGATCCTTATCAACCCTGAAACTAATTTGGTTGAGTTTTTAAAAGATGACTACACATATTTAGCCGTTGAAATTGCTCAGGGGCAAACTATTCACTACGCTTTGTTAGAGATCCCCTCCGATAAAGTCCCTCGTTTTGTTATTTTGCCCACAGAACAAGGCCGAGGTAAGAAAAAGTCAATGATCTTGCTGGATAATATCTTACGCTATTGTCTTGATGAAATTTTTAAAGGCTTCTTTGACTATGATTCTTTAAATGCTTATTCCATGAAAATGACACGTGATGCTGAATATGATTTAGCCACTGAAATGGAATCCAGCTTATTAGAAATGATGTCATCTACCTTAAAACAACGTCTTACCGCTGAACCTGTTCGTTTTGTCTACCAACGTGATATGCCCGATGAAATGGTTGCTTTACTGCGTAGCAAATTAGGTTTATCTAATAATGACTCGGTCATTGCTGGTGGGCGTTATCACAACTTTAAAGACTTTATTAATTTTCCTAATGAGGGTAGTAAGTTTCTATTAAATAAACCTATTCCTCGTTTACGGCATGTTTGGTTTGATAATTTCCGTAATGGCTTTGATGCGATCCGTGAACGTGATGTGTTACTTTATTATCCTTATCATACCTTTGAGCATGTATTGGAATTATTACGCCAAGCGTCTTTTGATCCCAGTGTTATTTCGATAAAAATCAATATCTATCGCGTAGCAAAAGACTCTCGGATTATCGATTCGATAATCCACGCCGCCCACAATGGTAAGCGTGTCACTGTGGTCGTTGAATTACAAGCTCGCTTTGATGAAGCCGCGAATATACATTGGGCTAAACGCTTAACCGAAGCTGGCGTCCACGTTATCTTTTCAGCGCCCGGCTTAAAAATTCATGCGAAATTATTTATTATTTCTCGTTTAGAAGAAGGCGAGATCATTCGCTATGCGCATATTGGTACTGGGAATTTTAATGAAAAAACCGCACGCCTTTATACCGATTATTCTCTGTTAACCGCGAATACAGAAATTAATAATGAAGTACGTCGAGTGTTCAATTTTATTGAAAACCCTTATCGTCCGGTGACTTTTGAACATTTAATGGTATCACCGCAAAACTCACGTATTTTGTTAAACCAGTTGATCACAAATGAAATTCACAATGCTCAAGCGGGGCACCCTGCGGGTATTACCTTAAAAGTTAACAATTTAGTCGATGAAGAGTTAGTTAATCGTCTTTATGATGCCTCTCAAGCAGGTGTTAAAATCCGCCTATTAGTACGCGGTATGTGCTCTTTAGTCCCTAATCAGCCCGATTTTAGTGAAAATATTCAGGTCACCAGTATTGTTGACCGCTTTTTAGAGCATGATCGTGTTTATGTCTTTACCAATAAAGGGGATGAGAAAATTTTCCTATCATCCGCAGACTGGATGACTCGTAACCTTGATTATCGTATTGAAGTTGCCGTACCACTACTCGACCCTCAGCTAAAACAGCGTATTTTGGATATTCTTGAGATCCAGTTTAATGATACTGTAAAAGCACGATATTTAGATAAAGATCTAACAAATAGCTATGTTCCTCGAGGAAATAAACGTAAGATCCGCGCCCAACTTGCTGTATATGAATACCTTAAATCATTAGAACAACCAGGATCACGAGCGTAATCAATGCCTTTATTACAAGATGACTCTTCTTCACCACGTCCTTTAGAAATTGCGGCTATAGACCTTGGTTCTAATAGTTTTCATATGATCATAGCCCGTGTTGTCAATGGTGCCTTACAGGTATTAAGTCGTTTAAAACAACGGGTATATCTTGCCGATGGCCTTGATGATAATGATAAACTCAGTGAAGAAGCAATGTTGCGGGGGCTTTCTGCACTTTCCCTTTTTGCTGAAAGGTTACAGGGATTTCCAGCAGAAAATGTCACTGTGGTCGGTACACATACGTTACGGGTTGCTAGCAATGCCAAAGTCTTTTTGCAACGCGCAAAAGAGGTGATGCCCTATCCTATTGAAATTATTTCTGGTCACGAAGAAGCACGCCTGATCTTTATGGGCGTTGAGCATACGCAATCTGAAAAAGGGCGTAAGCTAGTGATTGATATTGGTGGAGGCTCTACCGAATTAGTGATCGGAGAAAATTTTGAACCCATCTTGATCGAAAGCCAGCGTATGGGGTGTGTCAGTTTTAGCCGTCAATTTTTCCCGAACCAAAAAATTAGCGAATCCGCTTTTCGTAAAGCACGCGAAAAAGCAGCACGTAAAATGGAAAAAATTGCTTGGCAATATAAAATGACCGGCTGGGATGTCGCATTAGGCGCATCGGGTACTATCAAAGCTGCACATGAAATTTTGGTTGAATTTGGTGAAAAAGATGGTGTGATCACCCCTGAACGCCTATTAATGTTGACCAAACAGGTACTACGGTTTAAAAAATTTAAGGATATCACCCTACCGGGATTATCCGATGAACGTAAACACAGTTTTGTACCTGGTTTAGCCATTTTATGCGGTATTTTCGATACCCTAGGCTTAAAGGCTCTCCATTTATCTGATGGTGCATTACGTGAAGGTGTATTGTATGAAATGGAAGGCCGTTTTCGTCATCAAGATATTCGCCAGCGTACCGCCAAAAGCCTTGCTGAACACTATAATATCGATCGTGAACAAGCTAAGCGCGTCCTCACCACAATGCAATCACTGTATGCTCAGTGGGCGGAACAAAATCCTAAACTGGTTCGTCCTGATCTAGAAGCGATTTTAGTATGGGCGGTGATGTTGCATGAAGTGGGATTAAGTATCAATTTAAGTGGTTTGCATCGTCATTCTGCTTATATTCTTTCGAATACAGATTTACCCGGTTTTAATCAAGAACAACAACAATTATTAACTACATTAGTTCGTTATCATCGCAAAGCAATTAAGTTTGATGAGTTACCTAAATTTAATCTATATAAAAAGAAACAGTATTATCCATTAGTACAAATACTTAGGTTAGCAACACTACTTAATAATCAGCGTCAATCAACCACTAAACCGGTTTCTTTACGTTTAGTGACCGATGATAATCACTGGACACTCTATTTTCCTAAAAATTATCTTGCCGATAACACATTGATGGAACTGGATTTAGAAAAAGAACAGGAGCATTGGCAGGCCGTTCCAGGCTGGAAACTGGATATAAAAGAGGAATCTGCTTAACAATATGATATTATACAGAAAAAGACGCGGTATAATGCGTCTTTTGTTGCATTTATCATACAACAACTATCACATAACAACGTAAGGTTTGATTTGTGACGATAATATGAAAATACCCAATGTAATATTTTCAAGATCGCTATTTTTTTATATGGAGAAGACCGATAATCATCCTAAAATGGAATAATGAATACTAATGGTTATCTCCCTCGTAAGAATTAAAAAGGAATAACATGTCTCAATCAGCTATCAATAATGATACTGCGGCTGCCATCAATCCATATTCACAAAAAGTGGCACACCTGCGTCAGCAAATTCTGAACATCTTTCTTGAAGATGACCGTTTTGTTGAAACAGTGTTAGGTGAAGCAAGTGAAAGTGATAGGCTGAGCCACCATGAACTTCATGAAAAAATCACCACTGTTAGAGAATTACTACAAGATCTACACGCGGCAGATATTGCAGATATTCTTGAAGCCCTTCCCTATGATGAACGTTTAGCCCTATGGCATTTGGTTGATAATAATGAGCGTGGTGCGGTTTTAGTCGAAGCCTCTGTCGCCGTTTGGGACAGCCTAATTAAAGATATGACGGATCGTGAATTATTACGCTCAGTCGCTTCTTTGCATGTGGATGAACAAGCCTATATTGCGGAGCATTTACCCCGTGATACCATGCGTCGTCTTTTGACCTATTTAGAACCAAGTCTGCGTAATAGGATCAGAGAAGTCCTGCAATATCCGAAGGATAGTGTTGGACAGATGATGGATTTTGAGTTTGTCACCGTGCGTGGCAACGTAACATTAAAAACGGTTCAACGTTATTTACGCCAACGTGGCTCTATTCCTGAAGCCACGGATAAAATTTTCGTTATTGATAATGCCAATCATCTGTTAGGTGAATTACCCTTAACCACAGTATTAACCCAGTCGCCGGATAAACGGGTCTCTGATGTCATGAAAACCGATACTGTCAGCTTTATGCCCGAAGAGAAAGGCGAAGATGCAGCGGGTGCGTTCGAACGTTATGACTTAATTTCGGCTGCAGTTGTTGATAGTAATGGCCTGTTAATGGGACGTTTAACCGTTGAAGATATCGTCGATAATATGCATGAAGAGAGCGATACCAACATTCGTCGTATGGGGGGGTTAAGCCCAGAAGAGGATGTATTCGCCCCTGTCGGGCAAGCGGTTAAAACACGTTGGACATGGCTTGCTATCAACTTATGTACTGCTTTTGTCGCTTCTCGTGTTATCGGTGTGTTTGAGCATACCATTTCCCAATTAGTCGCCTTAGCAACTTTAATGCCCATTGTTGCAGGTATTGGGGGAAATACCGGTAACCAAACCATTACTATGATTGTGCGTGCATTAGCACTACATCAAATTCAGACTGGTAGTTTCTCGTTCTTAATTTTAAGAGAGTTAGGTGTTGCCCTTATCAACGGTATTGTTTGGGGGGGAATAATGGGAGTTGTAACTTACTTCCTTTATGGTGATGTTGCGATGGGCGCCGTAATGACAATGGCCATGGTACTCAACCTATTAATGGCTGCCTTGATGGGAGTATTAATACCGATGACCATGATAAAACTGGGTAAAGATCCGGCTATTGGCTCAAGTGTGATGATCACCGCGATCACCGATACTGGTGGCTTCTTTATTTTCTTAGGCCTAGCCACTATTTTCTTAGTTTAACAAAACAGATAAAAACGCCACTGTAGAGTACATCACAGTGGCGTTTTTGTTTTTATAGATTTTTTAGGCTATTGTTGAAAGAAAGTAATAGACCAGTAGTAATGCGACAACAAGCGATACCATAAACGTTCTTCTTACCGCAACACTGACTGATAAATTATCTTGTTGCAGACTCCCATACAGCGTTTTTTTTAGTAGCAGACTACTAGCTAAAGCGACAACAAACACAGATGCAAATAGCACAATCGCGGTTAACAACACCGCACTTATCGAAATTGAATTCATCATTTCCCCCTGCTATATCCACCGACATCTGATGTAATTATAACCAGATAATGACGCTTTGAGATGATTTTTGCTGTTTTTCCCTATTTATCATTTAACTATTTAAAATCTATATTTTAAATAAAAATGCGTAACCACGCTTAAAACAACCAATTTTATTGACATTTAATATCAATAATTTTCAGTTTTAAGAAATTTAAAACCAATGAATAAATGAGTTTATTTTAGATGAATACCCCAAAAATAATGCCAATAACAGGTTATATTGCTACAAAACATCAATATTTATTAATTAATAATCTAATTATTATTTAATTAACAAGAAATAATAAATTAAAATAACGCTAATTTTATTATTTAATTCAATTTAGAAAAATTGAAATGATATTCAATAAATAGTTTTTTTAACCATAACTAATAAATGGAAATAAAGATAAGAACAAAACCTCTAATTTTATTAAAAAACTACACAAGAAAATAAAAACCGTCCTAAAAATCACAAAACAAACAAAACTTAGCATTAAAAACTACAGATGTTCACAATGACAACTTATCAAATTGTTTTATTTTATGCTCTTTACTTCATAAAGAGCTTCCTGATATAACTATTTACATCATTACAATATTATTCTTTCTTGTATAAAAGACGATAAATAACTTTTTAACGTTATTTATTGCCACCTTTGTGATCAACTTTTTTAAGAATTTTATTGATGGTTTGGTTATTTACTCTTTTTTATCACGATGATTAATATAGGTTGTTATTATGACATCACAATCACACTCCACTCAGCCGTTGAGTCAACCTACGGCAAGACCTTTAAACCGCAACGACTATAAAACGTTGGGTTTATCCTCACTAGGAGGAACATTGGAGTTCTATGATTTCGTGATCTTCGTGTTCTTTACGAAAACATTGAGCCATTTATTCTTTCCTGGTGATAACGCTTTTATCGCTCAGATGCAGACATTAGGTATTTTTGCTGCCGGTTATCTTGCTCGTCCTTTAGGTGGCATCATTATGGCTCACTATGGCGATATTATCGGCCGTAAACGTATGTTTACCTTAAGTATCTTTTTAATGGCTGTACCTACTTTGGTGATTGGCTTATTACCTACCTATGCCAGCATCGGTGTGGCTGCACCGTTATTACTGTTATTGATGCGTATTATGCAAGGGGCGGCTATCGGTGGTGAAATGCCCGGGGCTTGGGTATTTATTGCCGAACACACCCCGAAACAGCGTTATGGCTTAGGGGTGGGTACCTTAACATCCGGTATTACTGGTGGCATCTTATTAGGCTCTATCGTCGCTATTATTGTACAACGCAGCTATAGCGCTCAAGAAGTGAATGATTTTGCATGGCGAATTCCCTTTATTTTAGGTGGCATATTTGGCTTGATCTCGGTTTATTTACGTCGTTTTTTACAAGAAACACCTATCTTTAAAGAGATGGCGGCTAAAAAAGCCTTAGCACAAGAAATGCCGGTGGTTTCGGTTATCAAAAACCATAAACAAGCCTGCTTAATTACTGCAGCATTAACATGGTCTTTATCTACAGCTATTGTTGTTACTATTTTGATGACACCCAGTGTCATTGTTGAAGGGATCTACAAAATAGACAGAACAACATCGTTAGAAGCTAACTGTGTTGCCACCTTAACGCTGACCTTAGGATGTATCTTCTGGGGCTGGTTGGGGGATAAATTAGGAACCCGTGCATCCATGACCTTATCATGGGGTGGATTAATTGTTACCGCATTCCATTTTTATGGAAGCTTAGATGCCAATATGTCTGGTATCCAATTAGCATTTAACTATGGTTTGATGGGCTTTTTTGTCGGTGCAATTGCCACAACGCCAATTGTGAGTACTAGAGCATTTCCTCCTTCAATTCGTTTTTCTGGCCTCTCTTTTGCTTATAATATGGCCTATGCCGTATTTGGTGGCTTAACACCAATGTTAACGGGTGCTTGGTTGGAAAAAACGGCAATGGCAGGAGCTTATTATGTTGCAGCTGTTTCTGCATTAGCCATTGTTATCGCATTCTTACCTTTAGCTTATAAAGGCTGGATCGCGGTAAACACCAGCTCACGGGAAAAAGAGATAGCATTGCAAGTTGATAAAGTCGCTAGTTAATCGTTGCTAGCAAGAAATATTTTACTCTCCTTAGAATTTATTATTCACAACAACACCACCCTAATAGGTGGTGTTGTTGCATCAATATAATTAATCTAATCACTGTAGTTTATCTGAATTTAATCTTGTTATATATCAATCAATTGATAATACACAATTTGCTCTTTACCCTGTTAAAGAATATTTTTATATCGCAGGGAGTGCTTAAAGCTAAATGGTTAACAAAAAAAATTTGCATAAAGAATTGGCACAATTAGAAGCCGAAGGTCATATCCCCTATAAAATCCAAGAGGAAAACCAGCAAAAAAGATGGCAATGGAAACATTACACGTCAGGAGTGCACTATTTTGCACCTACAGATCCATTAGAAATGGGTCGCTACAATGATCCAACAGGCATAACGGGAATATGCTATACCGCTGATTATGCAGTTGTAGCTATTGCTGAATCATTAGGACGTCACTATCAACATAATAAGGCTTTTATTTTAGGTCTTAGTGATCTAAAAAAAGCTCAGATATACACACTTGCAACTACACGTAAAACAAAACTTATTGATATACCAAAGTTACAGGGCATATTGCATATCACTGCAGACCAAGTCATGGGGAAAAGTTATGACATTACTCAGAATATTGTTGATTGGGCAGCCAATACCCCAGGGCTTGATTATGATGGTATAACCTACTCTTCAAGGCATTACTATGGAATGTGTACAGCCTTTTGGTGTAGAAAACATATTATCCCTCCTCTTGTTGATATTTCTCACTGCTCCCTTGATTTATACACAGATTGTAAAAAAGAAAATTTTCCGCAAAATTGGCCCTATCAAGACATTACAGGACTTGAGATCATTACTGAAACATTACATTTTAAGATCAACGATAATGAGTAGATTTTTATTAGTTTGAAATATGTTTTCCAAAAAGTTTAGCTTGATGAATAATTTCTTGCATTTGTTCACTCATGCGTCCATATTTTTTAAGCGCATCAATAACATTAATATCTTGTTCATCCTCAAAAAAATACATACTCGTTAAAAATGATACTTTTGTTGTTGAGCTTAAACTATCCAATAAAATTAAGATCTCATCTAATCCATCCACTAATCGATTACCATCAAATTGAAAAATAGGTAATCGATATTCTCCTCCCACTTTAACCGCTAATAGTTTATTAGCCTTTAACCGATTATTAATCGTTTGACGTTTTACTCCCAAAATAGCTGCAGCTTGGCTAGCTCTACATGTGCCTCCAAGCTCTTTTAGCCGTTCAGAAAACTTAATAGCGCCTTCGTTTAAACGGGCTATTTTACGTTGTTCTCTTGGTGAAATTGCAGACGAACGTATCAGTTGAGTTTCAAAAATTAACTGAGCCAATTCGTTATCACTCATTTTTAAAGCACTTGCTAAACTTTTCTTCTCTGCTAATTCATTAACCAATTCTTTTGTAAGAACAGTCATTCTTTCTAGAACAGCCACTCTCTCTACCGATAATTGTTGTGATGTTCGTTTTTGTATTACGCTGTTCATACCCACCTCTCTTTTACATTTTATTCATTATATAGTGAGTAAAGTGTATAAAACAAGTATAAATAAAAAACAACATTATCAAGTACTATAGATATTTTTTGTTAAAATTAACTTTATTTTTAAATAGATATAAAAAAGGATGCCCTAAGGCATCCTTTTATTGTCTGACAATAAATTTCACATATTACTGTGTCATTTTACTCAGCATAGGGGCAGTAAATAGCATTAACAGTGCAATAACACCTGTTACGATACCTATTTGTAAAAATACACTGCTATAAATTTCTAATGATGCGTGTGCATTTTGTACGTCTTCAGGAACGGCCATTAAGCTTGCCACTTTACCAGCAATAATTGCAGCTGCCGCAGATGTTAAGAACCATGCGCCCATAATAAAGCCCATTAAACGCTGTGGCACTAGTTGGGCCACCATCGCAAGACCTAATCCTGAGATCATCAGCTCACCAATACTTTGAAAGCCATAACTGGCAACAAGCCACCATGATGAAACGATACCAGCTTCATTTGCCATACTCGCCCCCAATGGTAATACTAAGAATGCAGTTGCACTCAAAAACATTCCCACTGTGAATTTATAAGGCATGGGTAATTTATCACCCATAAAGTTATATATAGCAGCCAATAATGGACTAGCTAGCATGATCCAAAATGGGTTAAGTGATTGAAATTGCTCTGGCTCAACACTAAAGCCTAAAATAGCGTGTTCAACATTATGGATTGCAAAAAAGTTTAATGATGTTGGCATTTGATCATAAAGAACAAAAAATACCACGGCTTCCACCATCAGTAAGAAAGCGACGATCATTTTACGCCGTGCAACCCCTTTCATCATAAAAGTTTCACGGGCAAAAATCAGGATAATACCTAATGAAATAATCACTAAAGACCATGTTGCCACTTCATTATTATGTAATAACCACGTTGATACTGCCGTTAAAGCAACAATCCCCACCAGCGTTAATAACAGTTTCAGGTAGTTTAGTGGCTCAAAGTCAGGCCTAGAGCCTTTATCTTTGATCCAACCGCGACATAGCATAAAGTTTGCCAGTGTGATCAACATCCCCACCACACTTAATGCGAAAGCGACATCCCAACCATAATTCGCCGCTAACCATGGTGTCGCTAACATGGATAAAAATGATCCCACATTAATCGACATATAGTACATGGTAAATGCACCATCTAATTGTGGATCATCTTTCTCATAACAGGTGGCTAATAAAGAGGAAGGATTGGCTTTAAATAAACCATTACCCACCGCAATAGTGGCTAATCCCCAGTAAATCATATCTTTATCATGATCGGAGAAAGCAACCATGGCATAACCAATTGCCAGCACAATAGCCCCTAGGACAATAACCCTTTTTGTCCCGAGAATTTTATCGCCAAGCCAGCCACCAATTGCCACAAAGCCATAAACTAATGCGGTAAATGCGGCAAAAACAGTGATAGCTTCCGCCTCACTCATACCCAGCATTTTAACCAGATAAACGGCCATGATCCCTTGTAAGCCGTAATATCCAAAACGTTCCCATAATTCGATTGAGAAGATGAGATAAAATGCACGAGGCTGTTTAAACGCATTCAGACTCGGTTTCTGTTCATCTTCAGGTGTGTTTGCAGTTGACACTAAAAACCTCTAGTTATTCTATTATGCCCTTATTTTTGGGCTGCTTTTACCAAAAACATTGTGATTCAAGACAGAGTTAAAGCGCGGTGTTATTCATACTGAATTGTTATTCTTAACAAAGAGTTCAACACAGAGAAAAACAAGGTTGGCATTCTATCACCGGAAAGAATAATTATCTAAGAATTATAACTAACTATTGCGTTTTATCATAGTTGACGCCATTTGTACAAAATAGTTATGCGTTCAAAAAATCAACAAACAAAATAACTCACTGATTATTAATCATTTATTTTATGCTGGTTTATTCATCATCACTATTTGACATCCTCCACGCCCCAAAGGACGTGGATCCCTACTGCGTTCAGACTGATGTCTGAATCACCTCGGCGGGTTCCTGCTTCGACGGGCGGTCTGACTGCACCCTCCCTCCACAGGCAAGCACGGCATGTCCTGCCGCTAAAATGTTACGTGCCCCGTTGATATCAGCATTCGCTGTATATCCACATTCAAGGCACTCGAATTGACTTTGTGACTGGCGGTTTTCCTTTGCTGTATGACCACAGTAAGCGCACTTCTGACTGGTGTAGGCTGGTGGTATTGCCAGTACCTGACCACCTCGCCAGAGCTGCTTGTACTCAAGCTGACGGCGCATTTCATACCAGCCCTGCTCCAGTATTGCGCGGTTTAAACCAGATTTAGCTTTTACGTTCCGTCCATGCCGTTCTGTCGTACCTTTTGCCGATTTAGACATGTTACTGACCTTTAAGTCCTCAATGACAATCATTGCGTGGTTTTTGCTGATTTCGCTGGTGACTTTGTGAAGGTAGTCTTTCCTGATATTGGCAATATGAGAATGCAGACGTTGAATTTTGCGCTTTTGTTTTTGCCAGTTGGCACTGAATTTGATTTTACGGCTTAATTTCCGTTGAAGCCTTGCCAGCTTTCGCTGGTTTACTTTAAAACTGCTGACGGGCGGGTATACCGTACCGTCTGAAAGCGTGGCCAGCTTTGTAACCCCTGCATCAAGCCCGACTATTGAGGTTGATTCATGTTGTGGTTCTGTCGCTTCATGCTCAGTCTGAATGCTGACGTACCATTTACCGCATGACTGACTGACCGTGACGTTTCTCACGTCTCCGACGACTTCACGACTGTTGCGGTAGCGCATCCATCCCAACTTTGGCAATGATATACGACTATTGGATTGATCCAGCTTCACGCCCTGCGGGTAGCGAAAAGCGTCATTTTTACCGCGTTTCTTGAATCGTGGAAAAGCGGTACGCTTCTGGAAAAAATTCTTGTAAGCCCGTTCCAAATCTTTCAGTGACTGTTGTAACGGTTGTGATGGGGCTTCCTTCAACCATTGTGTCTCTGTATCAGATTTCCACTCAATGATCCATGAAGCCATTTTTGTATAGGGAATGTATTTATTCCCTGCTTCGTAATTCTCATTCTGACGTGCTAATGCCCGATTGAAAACAAAACGACAAGCCCCTGCAAAGCGTCTCATCTCACGCTCTTGCTGACCATTGGGTCTTAACTGGAATTTAAAGGCTTGTAGACGTTTCATATTACCTATTATACTTTGGTCTATGAAAAATAAAACTAATATTCGCCTTGGCAGACATTGTGTATTCCTGATGCACGTCCATTTGGTCTTTGTCACAAAATACCGGCGAAAAATATTTGTTTAGGATGCAATTGAAAAATTGCGAGGCTACTTTGCCAGTGTTTGTGCTGATTTTGATGTTGAACTGGTTGAAATGGATGGGGAACGGGGTCACGTTCATTTACTGATTAATTACCTGCCAAAACTGGCGATATCTAATCTGGTTAACAGCCTTAAAGGGGTATCGAGTCGATTACTTCGACGTGATCGTCCTGATATTGCCCAACGTGATTACTACAAGGGGGTTCTTTGATCGCCGAGTTATTTCGCGCGGAGTTGTGGTGGCGCACCAATATCTATTATCCGCCAGTACATTGAGCAACAGGAAACACCGAGTTAGTTAAAAAACCGCGCCTTATATCCCCGACCTGAAGGACGGAGTTTTACGGTGCTTTGGATAAAAATAAAGTGCGCCGAGATAGCTAGCTAGAAATCGTTTTTCTCTTTATAAAAAAGAGATAACTCCAGCATATTATTGCTAAGTGACAACAACTGATTAGAATATAATCAATAAACACATTCCTTGACTCAATTTTCATATTTCCTCCATTTTTACCCCTAAAGAAATAGGTAGAATGTCATAATTGATTGTGTCATTTCATTTTTTCTCAATTAGCGAGTTGTCAGTAGGATCACCAACGCAATGAATAACAACAAAAAGACCAAAAAAAGATTTTCTCTTATTATCACCCTGCTTATTGTTATCGCTGGCGCTATCGCCTATTGGCAATACTCTTCAAACAACAGCGCACCTCCTGTGAGTAAAGATACCCCTACTGCGAATACACCAAATAGAAGTACAGCTGGCTCAAGACGACCACCGATGCCTCCTGTACAAGTGGCGACATCTGCACAAGAAGATGTGCCGCAATTTTTAACTGCTTTAGGTACAGTGAAAGCCGTCAATAGTGTGACCGTGACAAGCCGTGTGGAAGGGCAATTAATGGCGTTGCATTTCACCGAAGGCCAACAAGTGAATCAAGGCGATTTGTTAGCAGAAATCGACCCACGTCCTTTTGAAGTGCAATTAGCGCAAGCTAAAGGGCAATTGGCAAAAGATCAGGCCACACTGGCAAATGCGCGCCTTGATTTAGCTCGCTACCAAAAACTGGCAAAGACCCATTTGGTTTCACAACAAGAATTAGACAACCAAGCGGCTTTAGTCAAACAGTCTGAAGCCAGTATTAGTATCGATAAAGCAGCAATTAATAATGCACAATTACAATTAACCTATAGCAAAATAACGGCCCCTATTTCAGGACGGGTGGGATTAAAGCAGGTTGATGTCGGTAACTATATTTCTGGTGGCTCATCTACGCCAATTGTCGTTATTAACCAGATGGATCCTGTTGATGTACTCTTTACATTACCAGAGCAAGATCTATCACAGGTTATCTTAGCCCGTAAAAATAGCCCTACATTACCTGTTATTGCATTAGACAGAAATAATAAAATTGAATTAGCACAAGGGACTCTATTTAGTGTTGATAATCAAATTGATGCCACTACAGGGACTATCAAATTAAAAGCCCGTTTTCCTCAACAAGAAAGTACGCTATTTCCCAATCAATTTGTCAATATTCGTTTATATGTCACTACATTAGAAAAAGCGGTAGTGATCCCCAATGCAGCATTACAAATGGGAAATGAAGGACACTTTGTTTGGGTTGTTGATGAGGAAAACAAAGTCAGCAAACTCGCTGTTGAGGTTGCATCACAAAATGCAGATAAAGTTGTCATTGCCTCAGGGTTATCCGCTAATCAACGTGTTGTCACCGATGGTGTGGATAGATTAACGCAAGGTGCCAAAGTCGAGATTGTAACACCGCTGGCACCTAAAGCTAAAACCACTGATCCCGTTGTTGCGGAGAAAGCATAATGAGCGAAAAAATACCCGCTACAGGTGGTGGGCCATCTCGTTTATTTATTTTACGTCCAGTGGCAACAACGCTGTTTATGGTCGCGATTTTATTAGCAGGAATAGTCGGTTATCGTATGCTGCCAGTATCGGCATTGCCTGAAGTTGATTATCCGACCATTCAAGTCGTCACACTCTATCCTGGGGCAAACCCCGAGGTGATGACCTCTGCGGTAACAGCACCGTTAGAGCGTCAATTTGGACAGATGTCAGGCTTAAAACAGATGTCCTCACAAAGTTCAGGTGGGGCATCAGTCATTACATTGATGTTCCAACTCACATTACCGTTAGATGTCGCAGAGCAAGAAGTACAAGCGGCCATTAATGCAGCAACTAACTTATTACCTACTGATTTACCTTATCCGCCCATTTACAGCAAAGTAAATCCGGCTGATCCGCCAGTGCTAACCTTAGCCGTCACCAGTTCTGTATTGCCGATGACACAGCTACAGGATATGGTAGAAACGCGAATATCGCAGAAAATATCGCAAGTTAACGGCGTTGGTTTAGTCTCTTTAGCCGGCGGACAACGCCCTGCTGTGCGCGTAAAATTGAATGCCCAAGCAGCCGCCTCTTATGGGTTAGATAGTGAAACAATCCGCGTGGCTATTAATAATGCCAATGTTAACTCTGCCAAAGGTAGCCTTGATGGCCCCACTCGCTCGGTAACGTTATCCGCCAACGATCAAATGAAATCATTAGATGATTATCGCAAACTGATTGTTAGCTATAAAAATGGCGCCCCCATCCGCCTTGCCGATATTGCCACCATTGAACAAGCCCCAGAAAATAACCAGCTTGGTGCTTGGGCCAATAATCAACAAGCCATTATTATCAATGTGCAACGCCAACCGGGTGTTAATGTTATTGAAACAACGGATAATATTCGTAATTTATTACCGGATTTAGTGTCTAATTTACCTAAGTCGGTAAATGTTGAGATCTTAACCGATAGAACCACGACCATTCGGGCATCAGTGAAAGATGTCCAGTTTGAACTGGGACTGGCGATTGCACTTGTGGTCATGGTTATCTATCTATTTTTACGTAATGGTGTTGCCACTCTTATTCCTAGCATTGCCGTCCCCCTCTCCTTAGTGGGTACTTTTGCGGTGATGTATTTTTGCGGTTTTTCTGTCAATAACCTCACCTTAATGGCACTTACCATTGCGACAGGCTTTGTGGTTGATGATGCCATTGTGGTGATAGAAAATATCTCCCGTTATCTAGAGCGAGGAGATAAGCCGTTAACCGCAGCCTTAAAAGGGGCGGGAGAAATCGGCTTTACTATTATCTCACTGACTTTTTCTTTAATTGCCGTACTGATCCCTCTGTTATTTATGGGAGATATTGTTGGTCGTTTATTTAGAGAGTTTGCCATTACCTTAGCCGTGGCGATTTTAATTTCCGCGGTAGTCTCTTTAACCTTAACGCCGATGATGTGCGCACGCTTACTTAAACCAGAAAGTCAAATTAAGCACAATCGTTTTGAAATGGCTTGTGAGCGCTTTTTTGAAAAGATGATCGCCGTGTATGCGGTTTGGTTAAAACGTGTATTAAATCATCAATGGATAACATTAGGCGTTGCCCTCAGTACATTAGCATTAACAGTTTTGCTCTATCTATTTATCCCTAAAGGCTTTTTCCCTTTACAAGATAATGGGTTACTACAAGGTACAATAGAAACCTCACAATCCATCTCTTATCAAGCGATGGTTGAAAAACAACAACAAGTGGTTGAGAAACTGATTGACGATCCGGCCGTTGAGAATATTGCGAGTTTTGTGGGTATCGATGGCAGTAATGCCACCCTCAATACAGGTCGCTTGCAAATTACCTTAAAACCCCTCGATCAACGTGATTCACGCATTGATGAAATTATTCCTCGTTTACAAGCACGAGTCGCATCTATTGCAGGTATTACACTCTATTTACAACCCACACAAGACTTAACTATTGATACACAAGTTTCCCGTACTCAATATCAATTTACCTTGCAAGCAACCTCGCTCGATGAGCTTGCCTATTGGGTGCCTAAATTATCACAGGCACTACAAGAGAGTCCGGAACTTACCGACATCAGCAGTGATTGGCAAGCTGATGGGATGATGGCCTATATCAATGTAGATAGAGATTCAGCCAGTCGCTTAGGGATCTCAATGAGTGCCATTGATAATGCGCTGTATAATGCCTTTGGACAGCGACTTATTTCAACGATTTACACCCAAGCAAATCAGTATCGTGTTGTCTTAGAACAAAATATGCACAATAGTGAAGGACTACAGGCACTTTCTGCAGTTCATTTAACCGGCAAAGAGGGTGCTATGGTGCCACTCTTATCTATTGCTTCTGTGGAGCAACGTCTCGCGCCTTTATCTATCAATCACCAAGAGCAATTTCCTGCTACCACATTCTCATTTAATGTCGCGAAAGACGCATCTCTTGAAGCTGCTGTTAATGCCGTTAAGCAAGCAGAAGAGCAAATTGCGATGCCAAAAGATATTACGACACAGTTTCAAGGGGCTACATTAGCTTTTGAAAGCGCCCTTTCCAGCACGCTGTGGCTTATCATTGCGGCCATCGTTGCTATGTATATTGTATTAGGCGTGTTATACGAAAGTTTTATTCACCCAATTACTATTTTATCTACCCTACCTACTGCAGGTGTCGGTGCATTATTGGCACTGATGGCAGCCGGTAATGAGCTAGATATTATTGCGATTATTGGCATCATTTTGTTGATTGGTATTGTTAAGAAAAATGCCATCATGATGATCGATTTCGCACTGGCCGCTGAAAGAGAACAAGGACTATCTCCTTACGAAGCAATTTATCAAGCTTGTCTGCTACGTTTTCGCCCTATTTTAATGACCGCTATGGCTGCGTTATTAGGTGCATTACCTTTAATGCTAAGCACTGGCGTAGGGGCTGAATTACGCCAACCATTAGGTGTATGTATGGTGGGGGGCTTAATTATGAGTCAAATACTCACCTTATTTACCACCCCTGTTATCTATTTGCTGTTTGATAAGTTATCACTTTACCTTAATCGCCATAAACGCGTTGAACATGATAATGGAGCGGTGTCATGAAGCTGTTTGCTCTATTTATTCAACGACCTGTTGCTACTACACTACTTAGCCTAGCCATTTCTCTTTGTGGTGCGTTAGGTTTTATGTTGTTACCTGTCGCACCACTGCCACAAGTTGATTATCCGGTCATTAATATTTATGCCTCATTACCGGGGGCATCACCTGAAACGATGGCTTCTTCTGTTGCCACTCCCCTTGAACGCTCCTTAGGGCGTATTGCGGGGATTGATGAGATGACGTCAAGTAGTGCTTTAGGTAGTACCAGTATCACATTAGTATTTGACTTAAATAAAGATATTAATACCGCAGCTAGAGATGTACAGGCTGCGTTAAATGCCTCACAAAGCCTATTACCTTCAGGTATGCCAAGTCGCCCGCGTTATTACAAATCAAATCCTTCTGATGCACCGATTATGATCTTAACGCTGACCTCAGAGACACAAAATACCGGTGAGCTTTATGATCTCGCATCAACACGCTTGGCACAAAAAATCTCGCAAATTGAAGGAGTGAGTGAAGTTTCCGTAGGGGGGGGGTTCACTGCCGGCTGTGCGTGTTGCACTCAATCCTGATGCGCTATTTAATCAAAATGTCAGTCTTGATGATGTACGCAAAGCCATTAGTCAATCCAATGTCAGAAGACCACAAGGCTTTATTCATAATGATGAAAATCGTTGGCAGATACAAACTAACGATGAGTTAAGCAAAGCTCAAGATTATCGCCCAATTATTGTGCATTATAATCAAGATGCTATCGTGCGTTTAAGTGATGTTGCCCAAGTGACAGACTCTGTACAAAACGCACGGGCGGCAGGAATGAGTGGTGGTGAACCGGCTATTTTACTGGTTATTCGCCGTGAAGCAGGCGCCAATATCATCGAAACTGTCAACCGCATTCGTGATGAACTCCCCGAATTACGTGAGCTACTCCCTGCCAGTGTCAATTTAAAGGTAGCTCAAGATAGAACCCCCACTATTCGTGCCTCATTAGCAGAAGTTGAACGCGCATTAGCGATTGCCGTGGGACTGGTTATTTTAGTGGTATTCTTATTTCTACGTTCAGGGCGTGCTACCTTGATCCCCGCTGTTGCCGTACCCGTTTCATTAATTGGTACTTTTTCAGCCATGTATTTATGTGGCTTTAGCTTAAACAATCTATCATTAATGGCATTAACGGTTGCAACCGGCTTTGTCGTGGATGATGCGATTGTCGTACTCGAAAATATCTCTCGCCATATCGAAAATGGCTTAAAACCTAAACAAGCCGCCCTAAAAGGGGTTAGCGAAGTGGGCTTTACGGTACTTTCAATGAGTATTTCATTGGTGGCGGTATTTATTCCTCTCTTGTTGATGGATGGCCTTGTCGGACGACTTTTTAAAGAGTTTGCCATTACCTTAACCACCGCGATTGGGATCTCTTTATTTGTCTCCTTAACATTAACCCCAATGATGTGTGCCCATTTATTAAAAGGCATAAAACCCAAAGCACAGTCACATTTACGCGGATTTGGTAAGTTAATTTTTCGCTTACAACAAGGTTACAGTGTCACACTACAAGCGGCATTACGGCATAAACGCTGGATCATGGCTATTTTTATTACCACCTTAGGACTGAATACTTATTTATATATCAGTGCGCCGAAAACCTTCTTTCCAGATCAAGATACCGGTCGTTTAATGGGATTTGTACGTGCAGACCAAAGTATTTCATTCCAATCGATGAAAGAAAAAATGACCCGTTTTATGCAGGAGATTAATGCAGATAAAGATGTTGATAGCGTCACGGGATTTACGGGGGGAGGACGTATTAATAGTGGATTTATGTTTATTTCACTTAATCCGCTCTCAGAGCGCACAGATAGTGCAAATCAAGTGATCAATCGCCTTCGTATCAAACTGGCTAATGAACCCGGTGCAACACTATTTTTAATGCCTGTACAAGATGTACGTGCTGGAGGACGCCAAGCTAATGCCAGTTATCAGTTTACTTTACTCGCTGATGATTTAAGTGAATTACGTAAATGGGAGCCATTAATACGTAAAGCGTTAGGCGAATTACCTGAGCTGGTTGATGTCAACTCAGATAAAGAAGATAAAGGTGCCGAAATGGCACTCACTTATGATCGCGATACTATGTCGCAATTAGGCATTAATGTCAGTGATGCCAATAATTTATTAAATAACGCCTTTGGACAGCGGCAGATCTCTACCATTTATGCCCCGCTAAATCAGTATAAAGTTGTGATGGAAGTGTCTGAACAATATACGCAAGATGTTTCTGCACTAGATAAAATGTATGTGATGAATACACAAGGTGAACGTATTCCATTATCTGCATTTGCCAGTTGGTATCCCGCTAATGCACCTTTAAGTGTTAATCACCAAGGGTTGTCTGCCGCCTCTACCATCGCTTTTAATGTGCCAGAGGGCTATACCTTATCTGATGCCATTAACGCCATTGAGCGAACCATGACAGAGTTAGGTGTACCTAACACGGTACGAGGCACCTTTGCGGGTACAGCGCAAATTTTTCAAGAAACCATTAAGTCACAGCTTATCTTGATCTTAGCGGCTATTGTCACCGTCTATATTGTCCTTGGTGTGCTTTATGAGAGCTATATTCATCCATTGACTATTTTATCCACATTGCCTTCTGCCGGTGTTGGCGCATTATTAGCACTGCGCTTGTTTGATACCCCCTTTAGCTTAATTGCTCTTATTGGCATTATGTTGTTAATTGGTATTGTGAAGAAAAATGCCATTATTATGGTGGATTTTGCAATTACGGCTCAACGAGAAGGAAAACTATCCGCTCAAGAAGCGATTATTCAAGCCAGTTTATTGCGTTTCCGCCCTATTATTATGACTACCTTAGCCGCGCTCTTTGGCGCTTTACCTCTGATGCTAAGTAGTGGTGATGGTGCGGAATTAAGGCAGCCATTAGGCATTACCATTGTGGGTGGCTTGCTTATGAGCCAATTATTAACCCTGTATACCACTCCGATTATCTATCTGTTTTTTGATGGTGTTCGCCAACGTTGGCAACAGCGACGCCATAACAAAAAAGAGGCAAATGCATGAAATTAAGAAGTAAGCTATTTTTGGTGATCTTCGCGACTTGCATGATAGTGGTATTTGCTATGCATATCGGTATTCGTAGTAGCTTCCAGCAGGGGTTTATTGGCTATATCAAGAAGAACAGTGAACAGCGGGCAACCTTGTTAGCCGAAGCATTAAGCGATCAATATCAATTAACCGGAGATTGGCGTTTTCTTAATCGAGATGATCGCTCTATTTATCAGATACTACGAACCATTGACCAAATAAGTCAAAGTGGTGAAGGCCCTGCCCCTCGAGGATGGCGTACTCAGTTTTGGATCGTCGATAAACAGATGAAACGCTTATTTGGCCATGATAATCAATTTCCCGCAGAAACCTTTAAAAAACCTATTACTTACCATGATGAAATTGTCGGCTGGGTGATTGTCAGTGCAGCGGATAAAATCAGCAACGAAGCAGATATTAGCTTTGATAAGCAACAGTTACGCACCAGTTGGATCATTGCCGGCTTAACGGTGCTTTTTGCGCTATTAATTACGTTAATACTGTCACGCAGCATGATCCGCCCAGTAAAGCGATTAGTGGAGGCAACCCATAAATTAGCCGCTGGCGATTTTGCTGTTCGCGTGACCCCAACCAATAAAGATGAAATCAGCCAGTTAGCAACGGATTTTAATCAACTTGCCAGTACACTGGAAAAAAATGAGCAAATTCGCCGTGATTATATGGCAGATATCTCCCATGAGTTACGTACGCCATTGGCTATCTTAAAAGGAGAGCTTGAAGCGTTACAAGATGGTGTAAGAAAGCCAACTGCAGAAACCTTAAATTCATTACTCTTTGAAGTAACAAATTTAACTAAACTGGTAAACGATCTACATCAGTTATCATTATCTGATAGAGGCTCTTTGACCTATCGTAAGGATTTTATTGATATTAATGAAATTATTTTGTTAGCTGTCGCCTCTTATCGGCATATTTATCAAGCCAAAGAGATTGCTTTACAGACTGATTTAGATGATAACGTCAAACTGATTGTACAAGCTGATCCGGATAGGTTGATCCAACTTTTTCATAATCTATTAGAAAACAGTGTTCGTTATACCAATTCTGGTGGTCAATTGCATATTAGTAGCAAAAGAGAACATAATAATGTGTTGATTGTGTGGGAAGATAGTGCCCCGGGGCTAGATAAAGCACAATATGAAGCGGTATTCCAACGTTTTTATCGGGCCGAAAGCTCTCGTAATCGTTCCAGCGGTGGCTCTGGTTTGGGGCTTGCGATTTGCGAAAATATTGTCGAAGCTCATAATGGTAAAATCACGGCTATACCATCCGCTATCGGTGGAGTAAAAATACTTATCGTATTACCTGTCTATTCTGAAGATAATTAAATTTTGCTCTATTGATTATACTGAATATTATTGTCCTAATTGATAACTATTGAGCCATATAGACAATGACCACGACCACATCTACATATTCAATTTTAATCGTTGAAGATGAGCCGAAATTGGCACAATTACTTATTGATTATCTTCAAGCATCTGATTATCAAACGCAGTGGCTGGCAGATGGTACTGAGGTTATACAACATATCAAACAATCTCATTACGATTTAGTACTGCTTGATCTGATGCTACCGGGTAAAGATGGCATTACCCTATGCAAAGAGTTACGTCAGTTCTCCGATATTCCTATTATTATGGTCACCGCAAAAACAGAAGAAGTAGACCGACTATTAGGGTTGGAAATTGGTGCTGATGACTATATTTGCAAACCTTATAGCCCTCGGGAAGTGGTTGCCCGTGTAAAAACATTATTGCGTCGCTATTATCGGCCACAGGATATTGTGCAAAATAGCGCCTTAGTTATTATTGATGAGCAGGCTTACCAAATTCAATATCATAATAAAATTCTTGATTTAACTACCGCTGAATTTCGTCTTATTAAAGCATTAGCTACACAACCGGGCAAAGTGTTAAGCCGTGACCAGTTAATGGATCATCTGTATGATGATTATCGCATCGTAACCGACCGTACTATTGATAGCCATATAAAAAACTTACGACGCAAACTTGAGCAACTTAACGATCAAATTGAATTTATTCGTTCAATTTATGGACAAGGCTATCGTTGGGAAACCGCAGCCTATCGTTTTCGATGATATTTTTTCAGGAATACATTGAACCTCGCTACAGTTAAGCGCTAGAATCCTCCCCTTTATGATATACCCTTACCTTTTGTGTAGGGGACTGACTTGAAATCAGAACCAGGAAATTAATCATGTTTACACCCGAATTGCTCTCTCCTGCAGGCTCATTAAAAAATATGCGCTATGCATTCGCTTATGGCGCAGACGCGGTCTATGCAGGTCAGCCTCGCTATAGTTTACGCGTACGTAATAATGAGTTTAACCACGAAAACCTTGCTAAAGGAATACAAGAAGCGCATGAATTAGGTAAACGCTTCTATGTTGTGGTTAACATCGCCCCCCATAATGCAAAATTAAAAACCTTTATCCGTGACTTAAAACCAGTTATTGATATGGGGCCTGATGCGCTGATTATGTCTGATCCGGGTTTGATCATGATGGTGCGTGAAGCTTTCCCTGATATGGATATCCACCTTTCAGTACAAGCTAACGCCGTTAACTGGGCTACCGTAAAATTCTGGCGTCAAATGGGCTTAACTCGCGTTATTCTTTCTCGTGAGCTATCTATTGACGAAATTGCAGAAATTCGTAAACAAGTCCCTGATATGGAGCTTGAAGTCTTCGTTCACGGGGCCTTGTGTATGGCTTATTCGGGTCGTTGCTTATTATCAGGCTATATCAATAAACGTGATCCAAACCAAGGTACATGCACAAATGCCTGCCGTTGGGAATACAAAGTTGAAGAAGGCAAAGAAGATGAAGTGGGGAATATTGTCGAGAAGTACCAACCTATCCCGGTAAAAAATGTTGAGCCAACGTTAGGTGTAGGTGCCCCCACTGATAAAGTGTTCTTAATTGAAGAAGCTAAACGTCCGGGTGAATATATGACTGCGTTCGAAGACGAACACGGTACTTATATTATGAACTCAAAAGATCTGCGCGCTATCGAACACGTTGAGCAATTAACTAAGATGGGTGTACATTCACTGAAAATTGAAGGTCGTACTAAATCTTTCTATTATTGCGCACGCACAGCACAGATGTATCGCCGTGCTATTGATGATGCTGTTGCAGGTAAGCCTTTCGATCCAACACTGCTGACAACGCTAGAAGGTTTGGCACACCGCGGTTATACCGAAGGTTTTTTACGTCGCCATACCCATGATGCCTACCAAACCTATGAATACGGCTATTCTGTATCAGATACACAACAGTTTGTAGGGGAATTTACAGGTAAACGTGTTAACGGTTTAGCTGAAGTGGATGTTAAAAATAAATTTATCTTAGGTGATAGCTTAGAGCTAATGACACCAACAGGAAATATTCAATTCACTTTAGATGCGTTATTTAATAAAAAACAACAGCCGACAGATGTTGCTCCGGGTAATGGCCATGTGGTTTATTTACCTGTTCCTGACGATGTTGATTTAAACTTTGCACTGCTTATTCGTAATCTGCCAGGAACGACAACCCGTCAACCTCATAAAATTGATGCGGTAGAAGTGAAGTAAATCATCATTATCTGATTTGATGTGGTCAATTTCAAAGATAGATCACATCAATACCTATTCATTTGCCGTATTATCTATTTCGAAAAATAAAGAACTAGAATGAATACAGTAAGACTAGGAACCACCTCCTTGGCAAATCCAATCTCCCTTGGATTTGCCTTTTCTTTTTTTATCCCCCGCTATTTTTATTATTATTTTTTGAGTAACGTAAATTGCTTTTGGCTTTGGTGATACTTTGTAAAAAAAATGGTAATTCGCCTAATATCCATTATCTTTAAATAAGTCATATTAATTAAGGAGTCATATTGATGGGCCAAATCAGTTTGCTGATTATCAATGGAAAAAACTCAGGCAATGAGGCTCTGCGACAAGCGGTTTATCAACAACGCAAGGAAGGTAATGATATCCAAGTCAGAGTGACATGGGAATCAAGTGATA
The DNA here is from genome assembly GCF_054767435.1 of Proteus sp. MB838. Taxonomy (NCBI): domain Bacteria; kingdom Pseudomonadati; phylum Pseudomonadota; class Gammaproteobacteria; order Enterobacterales; family Morganellaceae; genus Proteus; species Proteus sp. MB838. The sequence continues at coordinate 66,213 of NZ_BAABMO010000006.1, read as the reverse complement.
TTCAACGCTTTGTGCAAGAAGCACTACATATTCAAGCGCAAACCATTATCGCCGCAGGGGGTGATGGTACGATCAACAATGTCGCCTCTGAGCTGGTTCGTTTAGCCCCCTCTTCGCCCCCCGCGTTAGGCATTATCCCTTTAGGGACTGCAAATGATTTTGCCACCAGTGCACAAATCCCATTAGAGATGGACAAAGCGCTCAGTTTAGCGATTAAAGGTCGCGCCGTTCCTGTCGATATTATTAATGTGAACAAAACACATTACTTTATCAATATGGCCTCAGGTGGCTTTGGTACCAAGATCACCACTGAAACCCCTGAAGCACTAAAATCCGCCTTAGGTGGTGCTGCATATTTTATTAATGGTTTATTGCGTATTGATACCTTAAAAGCGGATCAATGCACCGTTGAAGCTGAAAATTTTCATTGGAAAGGTGAAGCTTTAATTATCGGTATTGGTAATGGACGCCAAGCGGGAGGTGGACAACAACTTTGCCCCGAAGCACTGATTAATGACAATAAACTCAATATTACCCTTGTTGAAGCCCGTGAATTGCTTCCTTCTCTATTAACCAGTCTGTTCGATCGTAAGAAAAATGACAAAATTATTGAGCGAGAAAGTGATTGGGTCACTATTAGTGCGGCTCATGAAATGGTATTTAATTTAGATGGTGAACCCCTTTTAGGGGATAAATTTGAATTTATTGTACTACCTGAAGCGATCCACTGCCGGTTACCGCCCCAATGTGACTTGTTATCTTAATGTAGATAAATGACAATCACTATCATCTCATCGTGAACTGGAGTAAGTAATGACTGATATAGTAAGTTTGTTAGGTGCTGATGCTAACTCATTATTGGAACATCGCTGCCAAACCATCCCAAGCGAAAATCTCTACCTGCCAGGTTCTGACTTTGTTGATCGTGTGATGATTGATAACAATCGCCCTAATACCGTATTGCGTTCTATGCAAACCCTGTTTAACCATGGTCGTTTAGCAGGAACGGGTTATCTTTCTATTTTACCTGTCGATCAGGGTGTTGAACACTCTGCCGCTGCCTCATTTGCCGCGAACCCACTCTATTTTGATCCCAAAAATATTGTTGAGCTTGCCATTGAAGCCGGATGTAACTGTGTTGCTTCCACCTATGGTGTTCTAGCTTCTGTTTCTCGTCGTTATGCACACAAAATCCCATTTTTGGTAAAACTTAATCATAACGAAACATTAAGCTATCCAACTCAATACGACCAAACGCTGTATGCCAGTGTTGAACAAGCCTTTGAAATGGGGGCTGTTGCTGTAGGTGCGACTATCTATTTTGGTTCTCCAGAAAGCCGCCGCCAAATCGAAGAGATCTCGATGGCATTTGAACGTGCCCATGAATTAGGCATGGTTACCGTATTATGGGCATATTTACGTAATCCAGCCTTTAAGAAAGATGGGGTTGATTACCATGCAAGTGCTGATTTAACAGGTCAAGCCAACCATTTAGCATCAACCATTGGTGCCGATATTGTTAAACAGAAAATGGCTGAAAATAACGGTGGCTTTAAAGCGATTGGTTTTGGTCATACTGATGAGCGTGTTTACACTAAACTGACGAGCGAAAACCCCATTGATTTAGTGCGTTACCAATTAGCTAACTGCTATATGGGACGTGCAGGATTAATTAACTCAGGTGGAGCATCGGGTAATAACGATCTTGCTGATGCAGTACGTACTGCAGTCATTAATAAACGTGCTGGAGGCATGGGGCTTATCTTAGGTCGTAAAGCCTTTAAGAAATCCATGAAAGACGGTGTTGCTCTAATTAATGCCGTACAAGATGTCTATTTAGATAAATCTGTGACTATTGCTTAATTTTTACGATTAAATTACGCATTGAAGCCCCTTTAATAGGGGCTTTTTGATATCACCACCAGCGATGAAAATGATGTACAGGGCCGAAACCTTGTCCCACCTCTAAACTGTCTGCCTGTTCTAACGCTTGCTGTAAATAGGCTTTTGCTTGTTTAACACAACTTTGCCAATCAGAAACTTGAGGACGAATAGCAGCTAAAGCGGCTGAAAGTGTGCATCCCGTACCGTGAGTGTTTTTTGTATTGATGCGCGGCGAAGTAAATCGCCATTGCCCATCTTGGGTCAATAACCAATCAGGACTTTCTTTCTCGCTTAAATGGCCCCCTTTCATCAATACCGCCTGACAACCTTGATAAAGTAATGCTTCACCTTGTTGTTTCATAGTTGTTTCATCTGTCGCGATATCACAACCTAATAGTGCTGCCGCCTCAGGCAGATTTGGCGTGATCAAATCAACGCGGGGTAATAACTGAGTGAACATTTTATCAATAGCATCAGGTTGTAACAGTGGATCGCCACTTTTGGCAAGCATAACAGTATCAAGTACGACAAAAGGAATGGGATATTGCTGCAGTTTATCGCAAACAACATCAATAATACTGGCATTAGAAAGCATACCAATTTTAGCGCTATCTATTCTGACATCAGAAAGTACCGCATCTAATTGTGCTGCGACAAAATCAGGGGATAAATCATAGACAGAGTGTACACCACAGGTATTTTGCGCTACCAGTGCAGTCATGACTGTTGTGCCATATACACCCAGTGCGGAAAATGTTTTCAGATCAGCCTGTATCCCCGCCCCACCACTCGGATCGGTGCCGGCGATAGACAACGCGTTATATCTCACTGATTAACTCCTCCTTTACCAGTTACAGAAAAGTCGGGCTCTGTTAATCAGCACAGTGACCTTGACTTCCCTACGCTGGCATTATCCAGATCAGGTTATACGGGTTCATCTCAGCCAATAGGCGCCCCGAGCCAAAGCTTATATGATATAAGCCACAAGAGTATCGCATGCAGAAGATAAAGAAGCTAGTTTGATAGTGACAACCTTTATCAGCTCACTTAACGTGCTTTAAGTTAACTTTTCTATTTTAGAAGATAAATTAATCTAGCTTATCTATAATAGAGGCAGGCTCGATGATTTATATTTTATTAGCTATCAATCTTGAATATATATTCTCAACATAAAACAATGATAAGCATAAAATAAAATATTTTGCTCATTTTAACGACAATCGATATATAATCTGCTAAATGAGGTATTTATAATGCATTTCTTGACCACCACTGATATGCGGAGGGGCTAAATGAAAAATGAACCATCGCAACAACAAAATGGACAATCAATGCCTTATCTTATTCCTGATGCAGATTTTAATGCGAAATTAAAAATTCACTCTAAAAATATCGAGCACACAAAAGAATTTCTTGAACAGGGGGTTCAAGATTTTGAATTACCTCAATATAACATTCCCGTAGGATATCGTTTTGTAAAATCATTAAAACGAAATCAATATCGTTTGATCACGACAACGGTTCCTTTTGAAACCGTTTATCTGGTAGAAGTTATTTTTCGTAAAGACATTGTGTATACCAAAACTATATGTACACAAGTCAAAGTTTGGCGCACGGTTGCTGAAGAACATAGTACTGTGACCCGAGCTATTCCTAGGGCATTTTTTAATTATTTACTCGAAAATTATAATATCGTTGTCTCTGATGAAGAACAAACGGGCGCTGGTAAACGATTCTGGGAGACAATGATTGACTGGGCTTTTAAAGCCAATTTATACATTTATATTTCTGATGGAACTGAAGAAGAGCGGCCTCTTATTAAACTAAATAACACTGATGAACTTTATGAAAAATGGGAAGATTTTTGCTGGGAAAAAGATCGCGATATTCATACTCATCGACTATTAGTTATTAGTAAAGAACCGTTATCTCAATAATTAAACGATTTTTTCTTAAAATCTGTGGGTTTTCCCCTCGTTACTCATAACTCACAGATTTACCCCTTCTTTAGGGGTGCTATAGTGAAGTGATCACTTTATCCAGCAGCCATAAAACTTAAACACTTTATAAACACATCTTCGTTTTTTGCTTTTTTTATTTAACTCTCATTATTAATTACTCTATTATCCTGCTCCTTTGCAATTTTGCCCATATAACAAACACTATTCATTATTAACGTTATATTAATATTTCAATATGCGATAAAAAAACCGATGGATATGTAATCGTTATATTATGTTATAATGTTTTTTAGATAATATTTAATCGTTATTATCTTACTTAGTTTGTTTTATTCTAAAATCTAATAAATTATGTATCATTATTAAGCTTAATAAATCCTCAATTATATTAACTAATACTATAAATAATTATCTTTTAAATGGGAGCAACTGAGATACATCTCTTTGTAACCATTTGAAATTAAATATAATGTTATTAAAATAGTTCAATTTCGGATAGCTCTTATCTGAATATTTCACTAATTAAATAACACTATGACACAAATTTTTTTAACATTACCAGAACCACCGCAATGCCGTATTCGGAGTTATATATGTCATCTACCTATTTTCACTCTAGCCTATTAGCAGCTACACTGTTTTCAGTTACGTTAACAGCACCTGCTTTTGCTTCTGAAAATACGCAAAACACACCTCAGACTATTACGACAAAAAAACCTCAGCCAGCAGAGAACACTTTCTCAGAAAAAAATGAGGAAAGCTATTGGGGAAAATTTAAACGTAATCTTACCCAAACTTGGGATAATGACCAATATAACTACTATTTACCGGTATGGACTTGGCATAACCGTTTTACTTACGATAAAGAAAAAACCAATCGTTATAACGAAACGCCTTGGGGATTTGGTATGGGTAAATATCGTTATGATAATGAGGGTGATTGGCATGGCTTATATGCTATGGCCTTTATGGATTCCAATAATCGTGTACAACCTATTATGGGCTATGGTTTTGAAAAAATGTGGTATCCCGGTGGAGATAGAGAGGGTTTTCGCATGGGGGCGGGCTTTACCTTAAGTGTGACTGCTCGTCATGAGTATAACTATATTCCTATGCCATTACCTCTACCGCTAGTGTCAGTCGGTTATGGACACTTATCATTACAGGCGACTTATGTACCAGGAACCTATAATAACGGTAATGTTTTATTTGCTTGGTTACGTTGGCAGTGATCGATTGCCCTAATAAAAAATAAAGTGACCCTTTTTAGAGTCACTTTTTTAATATCGCGTTTTTCTTATCTTTCGCTTAGGCTAACTTAGCCAAGATAATTTAACTATCTTGCCTTGCTTGTGTGGTTGTCAGCGATTTTTTAGTTCTTGAGATCTTAAAACCTATCCAGAGTAAGCCTACCCAAAATGGCATCAAAATAACGGAAATATTAATTTTTGGCATCATTAGAATAATGACCAAAATCATACATAAAAAGGCTAAACACAGATAGTTACCATAAGGATACCAAAGTGCTTTAAATGAAGGCTCTACACCCTCTTTAATTTTAGCTGCACGGAATTTTAAGTTTGCTAAACAGATCATGATCCAGTTAAGCACTAATGTTGTTACCACTAATGCCATTAATAGCTCTAAAGCTTGATCAGGGAGTAAATAGTTAACCAAGATCCCGAGTGATGTGGCTATCGCAGATAACCCCAAAGAAATAACAGGTACACCACGTTTATTAACCTTAGATAATGAATGCGGTGCATTGCCTTGTTTGGCTAAACCGTACAGCATCCGGCTATTAGAATAAACGCCACTGTTATAGACAGATAATGCCGCGGTTAAAACCACCGCATTTAAAATATGGGCAACAACAAAATTATCTAAATTATGGAAAATAAGTACGAAAGGACTTTCTCCTTTCACCACTTGGGTCCAAGGATAAAGAGAAAGCAGTACAATCAATGAACCAATATAGAAAATCAAAATACGATAAACAACTTGGTTAGTTGCTTTGGGGATACTTACTTTAGGATTTTCTGCTTCTGCGGCGGTGATCCCCACCAGCTCAAGTCCCCCAAATGAGAACATCACAATAGCTAATGCAGACATAAACCCAGTAAAGCCATGAGGGAAGAAACCTAGCTCCCATAAATTGCTCACAGAGGCTTGCGGACCACCATTACCACTGACCAATAAATAGCTACCAAATAAAATCATACCAACGATCGCCAAAACTTTTATAATGGCAAACCAAAACTCGGTTTCACCATACATTCTGACATTAATTAGGTTAATTAAATTAATAGCAACAAAAAACACCGCTACCGAAACCCACACCGGAATATCAGGTAACCAATAATTAATATATTTTCCTGCGGCGGTTAATTCAGCCATACCGACAAGAATAAACATAACCCAGTAGTTCCAACCTGATAAAAAGCCAGCAAATGGCCCCCAATACTTATTGGCAAAGTGACTAAATGAACCCGCAACCGGCTCTTCGGCAACCATTTCACCAAGTTGGCGCATGATCATAAACGCAATAAAACCACCAATCGCATAGCCTAATATAACTGATGGCCCAGTCATATTAATGGTTTGCGCGATACCAAGAAACAGACCAGCGCCGACAGCCCCACCCAGCGCAATCAGCTGGATATGTCGATTTTTAAGACCGCGCTTTAATTCTGCTTGTTGCGACTCTTTCGCCATACATCCTCTTTTCTTCATCTATCAGGTAAAAGTGTAAATCAATGTTTACGATTTTGTTTATTTCAAGCCACCATTAAAACACTAATCTGACTTGAATAACAAATACATTTTGTGATAGAGGGGAAAAAGCATAGAAAGCGGGTTTTTTACGGCTGCTTAGAGGGGAATAAGATGGTAAAGCGACAGATACCTTGCTGAAAATCTTCGCCTTGATCGCAAAAATTATCTAACACCACAAGGTACAACCCCAAGCTGATAGCTAATATAATTATTAAGCTAATAATTATTTTCTTTGCGTTCAAATTAAAATCCTTTAAATACATTTTGTTAATAGTACTTATTACAAAATAGGCATTCGCTTTAATACGATAACAACGCCTATCACTGTTGTTATAAAATTCGCAATAAGTTATCTCTAAGATTAAATTTAGCATAGTTTTCATAAAGAAAGTTAAATGCTTCCTCGACAGAAAACAGATAATTGGCACTATTTTTTCTTAATTGTACGCAAAATAGGCATTTTTATTTTAATTACACATTTTGCCAACACATAGAAACAGCAATCAACTAATATGGATTTCTCTGTTTGCCACTTTTTGTATAATATTAAGGAGTTAATTTTGTTTTTTTACCTTAACTTCATCGATAGAATGGAACTGTAATGCCACAAGATAATCATCTCGCATTAGTTTGCGCGCTAAGTAAATGGATTGAGGAGCATTTAGGTCGCGTAATACACCTTGAAGAGCTAGCGGCTTACTCCGGCTATTCCCTTTGGCATATGCAGAAAATTTTTAAAGAAGTCACGGGCACCTCTTTAGGAAAGTATATTCGCCAACGCCGTTTAGCGGGGGCTATCCATCTTTTACGCACCAGTGACCGCTCAATATTTGATATTGCATTAGATTTCGGCTTTGGCTCGCAATCACACTTTACTTATATGTTTCGTAAAGAGTGTGGCATCACTCCATTTGACTTTAGGCAAAATCAAAATATCGAGTTAGAGACAAAACAGCCCTTACATTTGCAATCACTTTGTTGTGATTAGACTGACTTTTATGTGGCATAGAGATATTCTCTTTCGTGTCACATAAATAAAGCCCCAGTTATGTGATGATAATACCTCGCCCTTACCAACCATTAACTGCTTTACTTTAATATGGGGATGATAATGAGTATTAAGCTTATCGTTATTGATTTAGATGGAACGTTACTAAACGAACAACATGAGATCACACCTGAAGTACATCAAGCGATCCAACATGCTAAAAATTCTGGAGTGCACATTGTTCTTGCATCTGGGCGATCTTTTAACGGCATCTCTCCCTATTTAAAAGCACTTAATCTTGATACATCTGATAACTTTTGCATTAGCAATAATGGTAGCCAAATTCACCAAGCAGAAAATGGTGAAATTATCACCGAAGACTTGCTCAATTTTGAAGATTACCTCTATTTTGAAGATCTCTCCCGTGAGATAGGTGTTCACTTTCATGTTTTAAGTGATAATAAAATTTATACTACCAATCGCCATATTAGCCATTTTACTTGTCGTGAAGCATTCTTAACGTGGACACCTCTCTATTATCGCCCCTTAAGCGAAATGCAAAGAGATATGCGCTTTAGTAAATTTATGATCGTTGGTACACCTACGGTATTAGATAACGCAATGCAATATTTACCTGCTAATATCTATCAACAATACAGCATATTACGTAGTGCTCCTTATTTTATTGAGATATTAAATACCGATGTCAATAAAGGAAACGCGGTACAAAAAATAGCAGAACATTTAAAAATCACTCCAGAGAAAATAATGTGTATTGGCGATCAAGATAATGATTTAGCGATGTTACAGTATGCAGGATTGGGTGTTGCGATGGGAAACGCCCCTGAAGAGATCAAAAAAGTGGCGAAATTTATTACATTATCTAATAAAGAACACGGTGTTGCTGTCGCTATCAATAAATTTATTTAAACACGATATTTTTTGTGTTTTATCACTAATGTCTACAAAATTATATAGCAATTGTGATCCTAGCTAGAGGATCACACTGCTTGCCCCCCCTGCTTTATAGCCATTTATTATGCTCCTTTTCCTGCTGGATCAGAATTAAACACCTATTTCTTCTTACATCTCCGTCAGAATTTGTTACTATCAATTCTCTTTTCGTTATTCAAACACTATTTTTACAAGATAATTACCTAGTAATTAGGCTAAATATAGAATAACAAGTATAAATTATTAATATATTCTCTCTCAGACAGGTAGTATTAGTTATGCTTTCAACAAAAGACATGCTAGTCCTTGGAATGATGGTTTTTGCTCTTTTCCTTGGCGCTGGTAATATTATTTTCCCTCCAATGGCAGGTTTCCAATCTGGAAACCAATGGTTTAGTACGTCATTAGGATTTTTGGTTACGGGTGTCTTACTCCCTTTTTTAACCTTAGTCACCGTAGCTATTCGTGGACGTGGTGAACGCCTTTCTATCGACTTGCCATCATGGTTTGCGGTGTTATTTTGGATTGCACTTTACCTGATTGTCGGTTCTACCTTTGCAATGCCTCGGGTCACGAACACCGCCTATGAGATGGGATTTTTACCTCTTGGTCTTATTGAAAAAAATACTACGACCCATCTGACTTTCGCATTAATATTTAACCTATTAAGTATGTTCTTTATGCTTAAACAAGGTACGATGATCAGTGCCATCGGTAAATTCATGACCCCAGCGCTCTTAATACTTCTGGTTGTCGTTGGTATTGCTGTAGTGGCTAAACCGCTTTCCCCTATTGAAGAGCCTACCGGCCTTTATGCGGTAAATGGCTTCTTCTCCGGTATTATTGACGGTTATCAAACCATGGATGTGCTATCTGCTATGGCTTTTGGCGGGATCGTCGCTCGTGCGTTATATACCAAAGGGATCACCAATCCTAAACAAATTGGTTTTATCACCATAAAAGCGGGGATGATTTCGGTTTTACTCTTAGCCGCCCTTTATTTATGTTTATTCTATTTAGGTGCCACAAGTCACGCAGTATCTGTTTTTGCTGATCCGGCACTAAATGCCACTAACGGTGGTCAAATCTTCTCACGCTACGTAGACGCTTTATTTGGCTCTGTCGGTACTTGGTTGATGGGCGGGATTGTTTTATTAGCCAGTATGACAACCTTAGTCGGGGTTACTAGTGCTGCGGCAGACTACTTTGCGACATTCCATCATCGTTTAGGCTATCGCTTCTGGGTTGTAGTATTTACACTGTTAACGACGTTAGTCTCTACTTTTGGTCTTGATACCTTATTACGTGTCACTATTCCTGCATTATTAATGATTTATCCAACATCGGTGACACTAGTCTTACCACAATTTGTTCGCCATAAACTGAAATCACCGCGTTTTACTTACCGCTTTACAATCTGTGTCATTGTTTTAATGAGCCTACTTGACACATTAAAACAGTTAAAATGGCTAAATGGAGATTTATTACAACTATTTAGTTACATTCCACTGTCTGAGTATGGCCTAGGTTGGTTATTACCGGGTATTATTGCATTCGCAATTTCATTACTAATTAGTCTCAGTTTTAAAGAAACCGACACAGAAATTGCTACACCTAATACAGTAAAATAAATCTATTATTGCAACTAGCCCCAAAGTAAATAGTCACTTTGGGGCTAGTTTTTATCCTTAATAACTATCAATTATCTGAATGTTTTATTGACTCAGTTGATGGCTGTATCCACTTAGTTCGATATTTATCAATTAACGCCATTAAAATAGCTTCTGACTGCGCATCAGGAATACCTTTAATATCACTTGGTCTAAAATGCATTTGAAATGCGCTAACCACTTTTTGCGTTTCAGGATCTAATATCCCTGTTGTTGGTGTTTGATAACCATACTTCGCTAACAAGGTTTGAAAATTAGCAATATCAACAGGCTCCGATGCAGCTCTTCCCGCTAAATAGAAAGTAACTGTTTCATCATCTGGCCAAGCGCCTATTCCTTGTTTCGCTAATTCAGCCCATGGGAAAAGTGGTCCCGGATCAACTTTGCGTTGTGGAGCAATATCACTATGCCCGACTACATTTTGTGGTTCAATACCATAGCGTTGAATAATATCTTTCATCATCATAGTAATGGTTGAGAGTTGTTCTGCGGTATAAGGTAACCACTCTCTTAATGTACCCTGATCTTTATAACCATAATTCACTATCTCAATACCAATTGAACCATCATTTAAACCTGCACTATTTCCCCACTGACTTAGCCCCGCATGCCATGCTCTTTTATCTTCACTCACTAAAGCAAACACAACCGGCTTACCATCAACATAATTTGGTTTGGTAGGAATTAAATAATGACTGCTTACATTTCCCGAAGTTAACGTTTTTAACGATTCTTTATCGTCAACGGCGGTGTAGTGCATAACTAAAAATTTTACGCGATTATCTTGCCCAGGATTATTGGGAACAACTTGTGCAAAATAATCCCCCCTATCAATAAGCTGAGGTTGCTGAACACAACCTGAAAGCAACCCCAAAGTAACAAGTAAAAAGAGACTGTAGCGACTAAAGATCATTATCCATCCTGAATACATTAGACTATAAATTTAAGGCTAAATTGTAGACAAAAAACCCATATTAAAAAATATGGGTTTTGTATTTTGGTTTTTTTTAATAATTTTTTAATGAATACCGTACTTGCTCAATTATTGCCTCACCTTTTCACAGCGGACTAACGGTTCATTAGGTAAAGGCTCTTTATCCCAAATACCTTGCTCTATATCATTTTGTAATTCAGGGTATTGGCGAATATTGAAAGTGGGTAATACACCAGCTTGTCGCTGTTGGTTATAATCTTTAATTAACTTCAAAGCGACGCCTGAAAGTAAAATAATGGCAATTAAGTTAGTGACAGCCATCAATCCCATCGAGAGATCAGCCATTTTCCACACTAACGGCATTTCAGCCAAAGCACCAAACATCACCATCGCCAGTACGGCTGATCTGAGTAAGAATAGCCCTGTCATATGATTGCGGCCTAAAAAAATCATATTACTTTCAGCATAGGCATAATTTGCAATAATCGATGTAAAGGCAAAGAAAAAAATCGCAACAGCAATAAAAGTACTCCCCCAACCACCGACAGTTGACGATAATGCTAGCTGGGTTAACTGAATACCATTAATACCATCTTGATAATTATCTAACACACCTGAGGATAAAATAATCACTGCAGTCGCACTACAAATCACCAAGGTATCCATAAATACCCCTAACATCTGAATATAACCTTGCGATGCTGGATGAGGTGGGTAAGGTGTTGCAGAAGCGGCGGCATTAGGTGCAGAGCCCATACCTGCTTCATTAGAAAATAGGCCGCGTTGAATACCTTGGGTCATCGCTTGACTAATACCATAGCCAATTGCCCCTGCTGCGGCTTCCTGTAAACCAAATGCGCTTTTAAAAATTAGCATAAACACTTCAGGTAAACGTTCAAAATGATCTGCAACAACCCAAAATGCTAATAATAAATAGGCGATAGCCATAATGGGTACAACCAGCTCAGCAACACGCGCAATCCAACGTAGACCGCCAAAAATAATAAAGCCGCTCATCACCACCAGTCCAATACCAACATATAATGGATCGAAATTAAATGCTGATGCAGCTGCTTGCGCTATTGAGTTAGCTTGTACCGCATTAAAAACAAGTCCGAAGGCAATGATGAGGAAAATGGCGAATAATACGCCCATCCAACGCATATTGAGGCCTTTTGTCATATAATAAGCAGGGCCACCGCGATAGTTACCTTCATCATCTTTAGTTTTATACAACTGTGCTAATGTACTTTCTATTAAGGAAGTCGCCATACCTATAATTGCAACTACCCACATCCAAAAAATGGCCCCAGGGCCACCTGCGGTCAGCGCAATTGCTACACCGGTTAAGTTACCTGTTCCAACACGTGCAGCTAAACTTGTACATAAAGCTTGGAATGAAGAGATACCTGATTTATCTGACTTATGACTATTTTTTAAAATAGAAAACATATGACCAAAATGGCGGATTTGAATAAATCCTGTTCGAATAGTGAAATAAATACCCACACCAAGGAGTAAGTAAATAAGTACATATCCCCATAAAATGTTATTTGCAAAGTTAATTAGCCCTGTCAAATTAATCCCCTTATGTAATAACGTATATAACCTATCCTTACATCGCTATTGAAATAAAAAACAGATAAACACCTATAATTGAACCAATAAATGGCTTATGTATGTCTTTATCTCATATCAAAAATGATTGTCTAAAAAGCGACTTAAATGTAACACAAGATTATACGATATGTATATTTTTTGTTTATTTTTTTATTATTTAATCATTCTATTTAATTATCTTATTAACTAGAAACTTTAGCATAACAAAATAAAAAACCTATAAATATCATTTAGATAAATAATTAAAACATTCTATATTATATAATAAAATAAATTTACTGATCTACAAAATATTGTTAATTGATTATTTAACAACATGCTAAAAGATGAAAAAAACACCAATAAGAATTGATTGCCAAATATACAACTTTCATTTTAAAGTGAGATTTAAATCAAATAAGTGGATTTATTAATTAAATATTCTCTTAGTAGTAATGCTAATAAGAATTTGAAAAGTGCATTAGCATTATAAGAAATGCATAGTGAAAAAATAATATAACTTTAACGAACGGAATTATTATTTTTTAACAAAATATTAATAACTTTACTTTAGGGGCAGGACTATTACGAACTCTATTAATAAAAAATGTTTTAAAGTACTCCGTTTTTCTTCTCTATCTTCTTTGTTTTTACTTAAATTTTATTTTACTTATTTCCATTTTCTGCTTATTTATTAGCGCCTTTTCCCTTTTGTTTCCATAACAATTTAATGTTGATTATTTTTTGATTAATAAAAAAATCAATATTCACGTAAATTTACTTATTAACCATTTAGTTAATTTTATTTATAATACATTTTTCCCTGGTGTTGTATTATTTTTTGCCCTGTTTCCCCAACAGGGCTTTTTTTTATCCTTATTTTTCATTCTGTTAGTGATTACTCAATCGTTTTTATAAAAATTAACTTAAAAAATAAAACATAAAATAGACAATATTAACATTTTATTAAAATTTAATTATTACTTTATCTATAATGTAAAAATAATTTATATAAATAAAATTGATCTAGATCAAATATAAAACTCGTCAAAATTGGTTACTGACTCAGAGAAACATTAAAAAAACTAATTTTAAATATAATTAATTCAATATAATAAACACGTTACCTTAGCTAGCCAAAAAATGTACCAGTAGAATAATTTATTTAAAGACAATATTATTTACTACTAATAACTATTAGTAATAAAGTTTTTTATCCATTATCTATACAATTGCTTTCTATTTCTTTTTTTAAAATTTTTTAAAATAATTTCTTTTAGTTACTTGCATTACTCATCGCTCTCTTTTACTTTACTCTCATATAACAAGGGAGAAAGTACGATGGGTTATAACCTTGCTGAACTTACACAAGAAGAAAAAGATAAAATTAATGTCAACCTAGCCGCTTCAGGGGTTGCCTTTAAAGAGCGTTATAATATGCCAGTAGTGGCTGATGCGATAGCAAGAGAGCAACCTCAAGCTTTACAAAGCTATTTTCAAGAAAGAGTGACCTTTTATCGAGCACGAAGCCAACACTATTCTCGCTTACCTTTTGAGTCGAAATAAATACCGTGCTCAGTATTAAAAAAAGAGATAAACATTTACGTTTATCTCTTTTTTATTTTCAAGTAATGATATAAAAAATGGGCGAAAAATCGCTATTTTTTATCAGTTAAATGATACTATTTACTTGATATATAGGTAATTTTATTCTCATCACAATTAACTTCAACATTGTAACGTAGATCGGTACGAGCACCTCTTACATCCAAGATAACATGATAGCTATTATCTCTTTTGATAACATCGTTCGCATTAATATTCGCCACAGGTTTTGGTCCTAGCGCTTTTTTATCATCCTGCCAGCGAGGTAATCGATTGAGTAAATAATCATTTTTCACTCTAGTGGCAAGTTGTTCTTTATCAAGATTAACACAACTAGCAAAAGGGGCTGAGCGCACAACATTATTATCATTATTCACATTTGTGACACTTTCTGCAGAGGCTCCAAAAGAAACCGCAAGAAAAAGACCTGCACCAAGTATCCCTGTTTGACCAACTAATTTGCTTAATTTCATAATAACCTCCCGAAAATATCCCTTAAAGCAGGACGAGTTTCTATTAAGCATAGCATAAGCAAAACAGGGTATTTGTGACATTTGTTAAAAAAATGTTTTAATCATTGTCATCGTCAAACACAATAGAGACTGATTCACGAGTCGTGTGTTTTTCTCTTAATTCTTGAGCGACCAATTGGATCGCCTCACCACTACTCATACCTTCGGACATCAGATGTTGAATTTTTTCTACTGCTTTTTGTTGTTCTTCATGTGTTAATGTAGGCATTCCTAGAAACATAATGTTACTCTTATCTTAATCGATTTCTATGTTGGTCTTTACAATAATGCAATCACTGAACTAATGATTGATAGTGTAAATGATACAGAATACTTGTTTAAATGGTCATAAAATGGATATGCAATTACAGCAACGTGAATTAACTTATACCCCTGATTTAGCATTACGGGTATTTGCACCTATCGCCTCTTTGTCTTGGTCTAGTTTACTGCATTCAGGTTTTGCCGAACATCACCATAATCGTTTTGATATTGTTGTATCCGATCCTGCTATTACCTTAGAAACACGCAAACAAATTACCACTATTAAAGAGAAAACCGGTCGAGTCAAACGCTCTAAAAAAGATCCCTTTACGCTTATCCAAACAGCATTAGACGCTTTTAATTTTCATCCAGTCAGTGATGAAACGCTTCCTTTTCTAGGTGGCGCATTAGGTATATGGAGTTACGATTTAGGTCGTCGCATTGAAATATTACCAGAATTAGCAAAAAATGAACTTAATTTCGCTGATATGGCTATCGGTATTTATGATTGGGCACTAATTGTTGACCATCAACTGAAAAAAGCCACATTAATAAGCTACCAAGATATTGACGCACGTCTCCAATGGCTAGCAAAGCACGCTGATAATAACACAATAGAAAAAAAAGAACCTTTTGTCTTAACTTCTCCATGGCAATCAAACATGAGTAGTGATGAATACAATGAAAAAATTGCTAAAATTCATCAATACTTACTTTCAGGGGATTGCTATCAAGTCAATTTAGCGCAACGTTTTTGTGCTAATTATAGCGGTGATGAATGGAATGCATTTTTAACACTAAATCAAGCGAATAAAGCACCATTTTCTGCTTTTATGCATTTACCTCATCATTTTGTTATGAGTATTTCTCCTGAACGTTTTATTCATTTAAGTGATCATAAAATTGAAACACGTCCAATAAAGGGTACCCTTCCCCGTAAAGCGCATCCCGATGAAGATGATGAACAAGCGCAATTGCTGGCAAATTCTCGTAAAGATCGTGCTGAAAACTTAATGATTGTCGATTTAATGCGCAATGATATTGGTAAAGTTGCCACAACAGGATCAGTCAAAGTACCTGAATTATTCGTTGTTGAACGCTTTCCCGCCGTACACCACTTAGTCAGCACCATTACCGCTGAACTTCCAGAAAATTTAAACGCAACTGACTTATTACGTGCGGCCTTCCCCGGTGGCTCCATTACTGGCGCACCTAAAATTAGAGCAATGGAGATTATCGAAGAACTAGAGCCACATCGTCGCCATGGATATTGTGGTGCCATTGGCTATATTAGTTTTTGTGGTACGATGGATACTAATATCTCAATTAGAACCCTACTAACGGAAAAAAATAAAATTTACTGTTGGGCGGGGGGTGGAATTGTCGCTGATAGCGTTGCCGAACAAGAGTACCAAGAAACCTTTGATAAACTTGGTCAAATATTAACTGTTTTAAGTGAAGTTTCTCCCGATGACACTTATTGATACCTTTATCAATCGCTTTCAACTTACTTTACCCGAGCCGGTAAATCAGCCTATTGATGCTAAAAAATCGGCAGCGGTTTTACTGCCGATTATCAATAAGCCTAATCCAACGCTCCTCTTAACAGAGCGCGCATCAACGCTGCGCTCTCATGCCGGACAAGTTGCGCTCCCCGGAGGGAAACGCGATCCACAAGATAAAAGCCTCATTGAAACGGCATTACGTGAAGCCCATGAAGAGGTCGATATTCCGCCCAGTATGGTTTCTGTGATCGGCCAATTAGCCCCATTACGCAGTTCAGAAGGTTATTTAGTAACCCCCATTGTCGGGGTGATCCCCCCCAATTTATCTTTACGTCATAATCCCACAGAAGTCGCTTCTGTCTTTGAAATGCCATTAAGTTATGTACTCAATACTCAGCGCTATTTACCGTTAGATTTTCGTCGTGCCGGTAAAATGCATCGCATCTATTTTTACCCTTATGAAGGGCATTTGGTGTGGGGACTAACCGCAGCTATTTTACATAACCTCGCGTTGCATATTACTTAATTTATTATTTTATTATCCAACGCTATCTTTTTATCGTCACCACTACAACTGTACTTAGCTATTTTAAAAAAATGTTGTAAACTAGACTATTAACGGGACGATATAATCGTAAAAACGCTCCCCTTACTATAAATAACTATATTTTTATTATTTTTTTAACCCTCACTCTTATTAAGGAGTCTGACGTGATTAGCGTTTTCGACATGTTTAAAGTGGGCATTGGGCCATCTAGCTCTCACACCGTAGGCCCCATGAAAGCGGGGAAAGAATTTGTCGATGATTTAGTCAGCCAGGATCTGATTGCGTCTGTCACTCGCGTAGCTGTTGATGTATACGGCTCATTGTCATTGACAGGCAAAGGTCACCACACTGATATCGCAATTATTATGGGCTTAGCAGGTAATGCACCCGCTACTGTCGATATTGACAACATTCCCGGTTTTATTCGTGAAGTTGAAGAAACTGGCCGTTTACCATTAGCAAATGGATTAAAAGTTGTCGATTTTCCAGCTGAAAGTATGCATTTTAGCAATGATAATCTTTCATTACATGAAAATGGCATGACAATTCATGCTTTTGCAGGTGACAAAGAAATTTATCGTAAAACCTACTACTCTATTGGTGGTGGATTTATTGTTGATGAAGAAAACTTCGGTAAATCTGTGCTTGACAGCCAACCTGTTTCTTATCCTTATGCAAGCGCTGAAGAGTTATTAAAACATTGTAAAGAAACCGGATTATCAATCTCTAGCTTAATGATGAAAAATGAGCTAGATCTTCATACTCAAGCCGAAATTAGTGCCTATTTTGCTGATGTTTATAAAACCATGCAAGAGTGTATCGAGCATGGTTTAAATACCGAAGGCGTATTACCGGGACCACTTCGTGTTCCTCGTCGTGCTGCGTCACTAAATCGTTTATTAACTTCCAGTAATAGCCTGTCTAACGATCCGATGAAAGTCGTTGATCTTATCAATATGTTTGCACTGGCAGTGAATGAAGAAAATGCCGCAGGTGGACGAGTGGTCACCGCACCAACTAATGGTGCATGTGGTATTGTTCCAGCTGTATTGGCTTATTACGATCGCTGTATTGAAAAGGTCACGCCTGAAATTTATACCCGTTATTTCTTAGCCTCAGGGGCGATTGGTATTCTTTACAAAATGAATGCTTCTATTTCTGGCGCTGAAGTCGGTTGCCAAGGCGAAGTGGGCGTTGCTTGCTCAATGGCTGCCGCAGGACTTGCTGAATTACTCGGTGCTAGCCCTGAACAAGTCTGTGTTGCTGCTGAAATCGGTATGGAGCATAACTTAGGTTTAACTTGCGATCCTGTTGCAGGACAAGTACAAGTTCCTTGTATTGAACGCAATGCAATTGCCTCTGTTAAAGCGGTAAATGCTGCTCGTATGGCATTACGTCGTACCAGTGAACCACGAGTTTCACTTGATAAAGTGATTGAAACCATGTACGAAACAGGTAAAGACATGAACGCAAAATATCGCGAAACCTCTCGTGGTGGATTAGCAATAAAAGTTCAATGTGACTAATTAGCCTGATTTTATTTCTAAAGTCCATTTATAATAAATGGACTTTTTTTATTTAAATAATAGTTAAACCGATTAAAAATAATAACCCTATAAATAACACCTATATTATTTATCTATAAATTACTTCTCTATTTTAAAATGTCAGTTAATAACTATATACCTACCAAATATAGGTTTATTTAACTTTCATTTAATTTATTCTCATTTTTATAACTTATAATTTATGTGTGTATTAATTTTTTATTTTATCTAAAAAATAAGATAAAAATAAATAAACACATTGTTTATTATATGGTTAATATTTCATCATATTGAATTTTATCATTTTTTTAACATGATAATAATATAAAAAATATATTTTCAAACGAAAAAACAATAATGATAATTATTATCAATATCATCTTTTAAATATATGAAATAATATGTTGCCTTTCATAAATAATATGATATCTTCTGCATCAAGTCATTGGGGAGTAGCCTGTCTTAAAATAAATCTCATTATTTTAAGAAGTCTGTATCAACATACTCGCTTATTTTTATTTAGCGTGGTACAGACGCCATTATTTGGTTGGCAAGACCATAGACACATAATTGTACTTCTTTGGTTGGGGGTCAATTGTGTGTATATGGAAACACCCCAACCGAGGCTATTGTTATGAGTTTTTACGCCACAATTATTCTCGCCCTTGCTCTTTCTATGGACGCATTTGCCGTCGCTGTCTGTAAAGGCGCCACCTTACATAAACCTCATTTTCGTGAAGCCCTCCGCACCGGTTTTATCTTTGGTATTATTGAAGCAAGCACCCCGATTATTGGTTGGGCATTAGGTTTATATACCAGTCAATATATTATTCAGTGGGATCACTGGGTCGCCTTTGGTTTATTGGTTATCTTGGGTGGACGAATGATTTATCAGAGTTTAAAGCGTGGTGATGATTGCATTTGTGAAGAGGCTCCTCAACGTCACGGTTCACTCTCTTTAATTGCGACAGGTATTGCCACCAGCCTTGATGCTATGGCAATTGGTGTCGGCTTAGCCTTTCTACAAGTCGATATTGTCCATACCGCGATGACCATCGGTATGATGACCATGATTATGGCAACACTGGGTATGCTGATCGGTCGCTATATTGGCCCTGTGCTTGGCAAAAAAGCTGAAATTATCGGGGGTATGGTGTTGATTGCTATCGGCTTTAATATTCTTTTTGAACATCTTGATCTGTTTATGTACGCACATTAAGTCGTCATAATATGAAAAAGCTTAGGTATGAACACAACCTAAGCTTTTTTATTCTAAACACGTTGATAAACACGAATTAAAAAATCAGTTTCACAAGCAAATTGCTCTGTTTTATCTAATTTCTCTTTTACCTCTTCACTCGCACGCCAAGCAAAAGGCGTCATTTGTAATAAATCAACCGCTTGTTTACCTGTTAACGCCATATTATAAGCAACTTGATGCTGTGCTATTAGCTTGAACCCAGCAAATATTTCATCTTTTAGTGGATGAAGATGCACTGTTGAATAAATCAACGCTTTAAGTTGATAAAGATGGCGCGATGCGGGTGTCACCGTAATAATATATCCACCTTGAGCAATAACTCGTGTTAATTCGCCGGCATTGCAAGGGGCATAAATACGTACCACTGCATTTAATGACGCATCACAAAAAGGCAGACGTTGGCTGGACGCAACACAAAACTGAATAGGAGCATAGCGTTTTGCTGCATATTTAATGGCAACCTTCGCCACATCTAAGCCATAGACTTGTGGATTTTTTGACTTTAGTTGTTGATATATCTGATAGGTATAATACCCTTCTCCACAACCAATATCTAACACCTGAGGATTATCTTCCGGTAAATGTTCAGCCACTAATTGAGCCACTTTGTCTCGCATTGGTTGATAAAAGCCCGCATCTAAAAAATCACGCCGAGCACTAATCATCTCTGCACTATCCCCCGGCTCTTTAGAACGTTTAAATTGTACCGGGAGTAAATTAACATACCCCTCTTTAGCGCAATCAAATTGATGGTGATTGTCACAAACCCAACTATGGGCTTTAAGAGCAAGTGGCTGGGAGCAAAGTGGACATTGATAAGACATAATATTTTTACATATTCCAAAATAAAATTGGGAGAAATAATAACATATCTCCCCCAATCATGCGGAAAACCTTAATGCACAGAGACCATTTCAATGCATTGTTGACATATTGTTATTCGGTTAGCTTCGTTTTAATTTTTCGGTATTTGCAATAAATAACGCGATAACGAGCAATAAAATGGCGCCGGACTGAATCAAAGTATCTACCGAGTCTTTATGTTCAACAATAATCAGACGCACAATAGCTGTAATACCTATATAAATAAAATACCTTAAAGGAAAATGACCACCGGATAAAAAATATTTTACAATCAATGCGATAAACTCAAAATAAAGGAAGTAGATCAAAATTCCTTCTAATAACTGATAAGAAGATTCTTCAGCAGCTAAGTTAAATAATAAAGAGGCGATAACATAAGTTTCTTTGATCAAAAAACTGACTAATACGATGGCTAGAATAAGTAATCCGCAATTCAGCACCCATTGTAATATTGTTGCAATACATTTTAATAATTCTTTGCTTGATTTTCTCATAGCTTTATAACCTAAGGTTATCATTTATTGATAACAAATAATGATAGTAAACTACCTGTCGTTAACTTGACACAAGTTTAATAGAACAATCTTTTTTCCACACCTATTTTTTATCTTTTAGGGCTAAAAACCCCAAAATAATGGCACCATAATCGCAATATTCATCTTTAAATTTCAGCTTAGCCACTAAATTACCTATACTACTCGAGTGAAAAGGTTAATTTTTTACAGAAGGTAAATTATGGCTAAAACAATACTGGTAGCAATTGACTTATTAGAAGATGATAGAATTCACCGTATGGTTAAAGATATTCAATTTCTAGCAAGAAAAGCTGATCACTATTTTCATTTTGTCACAGTCATGCCTAATTTACGCTCTCTTGAAGCTTATGGACTTGATTGTGATAGCCCTTCAGTTATAGAGAAAAAACATCAAGCCGTTATTTTGTTAACTGAAAAACTAGCACACTGTGTTCAACAACAATTCCAATTACCTAAAGAGCAGTACCAATGCCATGCCCTTATAGGGACACCAAATTATAATATTCTCGAACTCGCCAATAAGATGGATGTAGACACTATTGTCATTGGCTCTAGCTCTCGTAATAGACATAATATATTGCTTGGCTCTACTGCAGATTATATTGTTAACAACACCAATTGTTCTGTTTTAGTGATCCGTTGATAATTGACGATACATTGTTAATAAAAAATGCTAGGATTAAAATCAAAAACCTTTTTTTAATCCCATACTAAAATCAACCATCCCATTTTTGATTAACATATTGATGTATCATTTAAAAAATAATCTTTGCCCTGTATTAAAATCTTTGGCATTAAGATAGCTACGGCCAAGCGCACCGGTACAATGGCAACCATAAACCTCAACATGGTGACCTATTGCTTTTTTCGCTCTTTTTAACGCCGCCAGTGAGGCACAGCGAAGATGTAGCCCTCCGACAATAGCTTGGATCTTGTCATTTCCCGTTATTTTTTTCGCATGGCGAATAATCGCATCAATACCAGAATGGCTACATCCTGTAATAATCACCAGTCCTTGCTGACCTTGCCAAATTAGAAAACTATCATCAAGTACATAATCATCCGTTTCGCTACCTTCACTGACAATAACGCCATAACGTTTATGTATTTGACGCTCTGTCACTTGACCAGAATGGATAAATCTTTTATCGATAGCTTTAGGTGTCGCTGTTAACTGAAATGAAAACTGCTGTTCTAGCTGCTGTCGGTTAAAAAATGGAGTAAGGCGCTTAAATTTAATAGACTGGCGCCCCATAAAAAGTGCTGAATAACGTACTGAAAATAAATCAGGATGGGCAATAATATGTGGCTTAGTAATAAAGAAATCCTCATTTAAATGAGTTAATCCACCAAAATGATCATAGTGCCCATGGGAAATAACAATTGTCGTTAATGATGTCAAATCAATCGCCATTTTTTTAGCATTATTGATAAAAGTGAGATCTTTACCAGTATCAAATAAAATTTTACTTTCGCTTTCAGTGTCTTCTAATAGCAGTGAAAGGCCTGGATAATGGCTAAGGGCGGGATCGCTTGTCTTATTTTCTAGTAGTGCCGTAATAGTAAGCATAATTTTTAATTATTATCTTATAGGGGATAATGCATGATAATTAAAAACAGCTAGAGTGCCAAATTAAAAAAGCAGTTGATAAGACGCCATCAACCGCTTAATGGTATTGCTATATAAAATAAAGAGTTGGCTATCTTGCTACCATCACTGAACGTTTCGCATAACGGGTAATATCTGCCGCTGTTGAGCCTAAATGATAGCTGTCTGCTTCAGGATTATGTGAGCTAACAACAATTAAATCAGCATTAACCTGATCGGCTATCTGCAATATGCCATCCCGTGGTTTACCAATACAGATATGCGTTTCAATACGATCTTCCGGTAAATCAAATCGAGCAATAATTTTTTTTAACTCTTTTTCTGCTGATTTTTTTAAGCATACTTGGTCAAGTTGATCGCCATTCATCACTAAGCGATAATAAGAAGATTGTGGCAACTTTGGTAAAACATACAAAAAATGGACATAGGGATCTTCTCTTTTGGCAATGTTCTCCACTAATGTAATGGCTTTATTTAGTAAGTTATCTTCATCGATATCAATGGGAACCAAAATAGTCTTATACATATCGCCTCCTATTATTTTTTAATTGTAGGATAGTCTATTTTGAAAAAAATACCGGATATAGTTAACATATTTAAGAAATAGATTAATAATAATAGATATGTATAATTCACATGCACTTAAAGTTTTTGAATTAAATTATACTTAGAGAAAATAAAATTTATTTTAAAATAATACATTACTTTAAATTTTAAATTAAAAAATAAAATAACAAATTTATATTCAAAATATTCTGACTAATGGTTTAACTCAAATTAAAGTATAACCCTATCGAAAAAGATAGGGTTATATTTATCCAATGACCATCAATTCAACTAAAAAAGATTAATTTTTTAATTGTGCTTTTTGTTTACGCTTTTTCACAAAATGATACCCTATTCCTAAAGCAATAAACCAAATGGGCGTTACCATCAGTGCTTGACGGGTATCATGTTCAAATGCCAATAACACGACCATAAACACAAAAAATGCTAAGCATAGCCATGACATCACTATCCCTAATGGCATTTTATAAATAGATTGTTGATGTAATTGAGGACGTTTCTTACGATATGCTAAATAGCAGCATAAGATCATACTCCAAATAAACATAAATAATAACGCAGAGACCGTTGTTACTAACGTAAATACCCGCATCACATCTGGAATAAAATAAATTAGTACAATACCGCAAGATAAACAGAGACTCGTAAAGAGTAAACCATTGGCAGGTACTGAACGTTTTGATAGCTGGCTAAACTGTTTTGGTGCCTCCCCCTCTTTCGATAAGCCAAATAGCATACGACTGGTTGAGAAGATACCACTATTTGCGGAAGAGGCGGCTGCCGTTAATACCACAAAGTTAACTAAACTGGCTGCGGCTGGAATACCAATCATGACAAAGAGTTCTACAAACGGGCTTTTGTCTGCCAAAATCGAACGCCACGGCGTTACTGACATAATAATCGCCAAAGCCAAAACATAAAAAGTAATAATACGAATAGGAATAGCGTTAATCGCCTTAGGTAATGATTTCTCAGGATCACGTGTTTCAGCCGCTGCTGTACCTACCAGCTCAATCCCCACAAAGGCAAAGATAGCAATTTGAAAACCAGCAAAAAATCCGCTGATCCCTTTAGGGAACATACCGCCATCATTCCAGATATTTTCAATAGTTGCCGTGTGGCCGGCTGGAGATTGAAAATTTATGCTAATCAATACGATACCAACAATAATTAAAGAGACAATAGCGGTAATTTTGATCATCGAAAACCAAAATTCCATTTCCCCAAATAATTTTACTGTGGCTAAATTCAAAATAAGTAGTGTCAGCACACAAATAAAAGACGTTCCCCATTCAGGAAAATTGGGCGCCCAATAACTAATATAGGAGGTAATGGCAACAATATCAGCGATACCGGTGATAACCCAGCAAAACCAATAACTCCATCCAACAAAAAAGCCAGCCCAAGGCCCTAATAAATCCCCGGCAAAATCGCTAAACGATTTATATTCTAAATTTGATAATAATAGCTCTCCCATCGCTCGCATAACAAAGAACAGGACAAAGCCGATTATCATGTAAACAAAAATAATCGATGGCCCAGCTAGCGAAATGGTTTTCCCAGAACCCATAAATAAACCAGTACCGATAGCACCACCAATGGCGATTAATTGGATATGACGATTGGTTAGCCCGCGTTGTAGAGTGGCATTTTTCACTCTAACGGGCTGAGTAACTTCTGTTTGCTCTTCCATACAATACCTGAAATGTTTTCATATTTTTGATGTTGTTACGCCACTTTTTTATTTTTTCGCAGTGGCTAAGTTTGCGAAATTATTGTGACACAAATCTCAGAATAAGTAATGAAAAGATCACTTTTAGTAAAATGATTGACGATTTGATAACCAAATAATATCCTTTCTTCATTTTAATAGACGATATTTTATACATTTGGAAAAAATTTCAAATTAAGGGTTGACCCGCCCTTAAGAGAGGAGAATAATTAGCGCATCGGGTTGTTAGCTCAGTTGGTAGAGCAGTTGACTCTTAATCAATTGGTCGGGGGTTCGAGCCCCCCACAACCCACCAAATTTACGCTGAGTAATCAGGCAGATAGGCCACTTAGAGATAAGTGGCTTTTTTGTTTCTATCGCTAAGTGTCGCAAAAGTGTCTAAACATATAATGATTATCACGCTAATTAATTGCGTTATATAACTGGTTAATATTCAACCTATAAATTGTAACTACAAAACAAGCCACCGCAAGATATTAAACCAATAAAAACATTAATATTGGTATTATTAACTAATAACAGCATCAATGAAGTTTGATGGGTTAAATATCGCTTTGATTAAGCAATCTTAATGCTATTAATATCATGCTAAACAAAACCCTTTAATGGTTAATATTTACTGTTATTTTGCCAAAAAAATACCACCTATATTTTTATATAGATGGTATTTCATAAAATAAAATATCACTGCTTATTAATAATTAAGTGTTGCGATATTCCGCTTCTGCTTCATCAAAACGTTGTTGATTTTCTGCCGTTGGTGACTTACCCATTAAACTGACAATAACAATGGCTATGGACGCGAAAATAAAGCCCGGAATAATTTCATAAAGACCGAACCATTTATATTGCATCCATACCAGTACCGTTAATGCACCAATTAACATTCCCGCAAAAGCACCATTACGAGTCATACGTTTCCAAGTGACAGAGATAAGGATCACCGGACCAAATGCAGCACCAAATCCTGCCCAAGCATTACTCACCAAATCAAGTACTTTATTTTCTGGATCACGGGCTAAATAAATAGCGATAACCGCAACTAATAACACCATGCCACGACCAACCCAAACTAGCTCTTTTTGACTGGCATTTTTACGAATAAAAGGCTTATATAAATCTTCAGTTAATGCACTGGCGCAGACTAATAATTGGCAGCTTAATGTACTCATTACCGCAGCTAAAATCGCAGATAACAAAATACCAGCTATCCACGGGTTAAAAAGTAACGAAGCTAATTCCATAAAGATACGCTCATTTTTAGCCATAACTGGACCTGCAACGGCCGGATTAACTTCAAAATAAGCAATACCAAAGAAGCCCACCGCCACCGTTCCGCCTAAACAGAGGATCATCCAAGTCATACCAATACGACGCGCTTTACGAATAGTTTGATTTGAATCTGCAGCCATAAAACGCGCGAGAATATGAGGCTGTCCAAAATAACCTAATCCCCAAGCTAATAATGAAACAATAGCAATAAAATCAAGCCCTTTAAACATATCAAGATAAGCCGGATCTTTCGCTTTAATGATCTCTATAGAGGTGTCAATTCCACCAATTGAGAAAATAACAATAATTGGTGTCAGAATAAGTGCGAAAATCATTAATGTGGCTTGTACCGTATCCGTCCAACTTACCGCTAAAAAACCACCTAGGAAAGTATATGCAATGGTTGCTAGTGCACCATAAATCATCGCTTCATGATAAGGAATGCCAAAGGTAGACTCAAAAAGCATACCTCCTGCGACGACACCTGATGCACAATAAATAGTGAAGAAAATAAGAATAACTAACGCAGAAATAATGCGTAGCATTTTGCTTTTGTCATCAAAGCGAGAAGTTAAATAGTCTGGTAAAGTCAGTGCATTATTGTTTTTTTCTGTTTGTAAACGTAAGCGCCCTGCAACTAAACGCCAGTTAAGCCATGCACCTAAACATAAACCAATGGCTATCCAACTTTCGGAGATCCCCGCAAAAAAAAACCACACCTGGTAACCCCATTAATAGCCAGCCACTCATATCAGAAGCGCCCGCAGAAAGTGCCGTTACTACACTACCAAGCCTTCGGCCCCCTAAAATATAATCATCAAAATTTTTTGTTGATCGATACGCTAGATAGCCGATAAAAAGCATCCCCAATATATAGATCGTAAAGGTAATTAGCATTGGCGAATTTAGAGCCATAATCGCAGTTCTCCATATATCTGTTACGATCAATTGCTATGCTTTCAACTTATGCAGGAACGTTGCACTTCGTTGCACACCAATGACCTTATCAGTTTTTATTTAAAATAATTTCTTACTGTAACAAATAAAACATTCATATCAATCCTAGAATAGGTTATAAGCATTTAACAAGAAATTAACGTATCGGTGTTTAATTTTTGTATGTAACTTCACACTATTTGCTTCGGTTGAAAGAGATTAATATTATCTCTTCATTGAAGAAAAATATATAACCTAATGAATTATAAGTATTATTTATTTATCCATCTAAGATAATATTTTTTAACCATTTATAAAACCTGACAACTTTCACATTATTTATAAATTTATTGTTAACAATGTTGCACAAAGTTGCAACATGGCTGATATTAAGAAAAATAACTGGTCAATGTGCCGTATAAGTAAGATGCACGATATGAGGAGCACAACAATGGGTGTTAGACTTGATGAAGAAACCCGTAATAGATTAAAAGATGCTGCACAAAAATTAGATAGAACATCTCATTGGCTAATTAAACAAGCCATCTTCAATTATCTTGAACAAATTGAAAATGATCAGCTCACCCTAACGCCTATTACACAGGCTGAGCAAGATATTGAAGAAAGCACAGCCCCCCTAACGGCACATTATCAACCGTTTTTAGAATTTGCAGAGCAGATCCACCCACAATCGGTGTTACGCTCGGCAATTACTTCTGCTTATCGTATACCTGAAACACAAGCAGTGCCTATGCTACTACAGCAGGCAACGTTACCTGAACATGAGGCTCAAGCCACGCATAAACTGGCTTACGCCATTGCAGAAAAATTACGCAAACAAAAACAGGGTGTTGGACGCTCAGGTCTGGTACAAGGCTTACTGCAAGAGTTTTCTCTCTCTTCCCAAGAGGGGGTTGCCTTAATGTGTTTAGCCGAAGCTTTATTGCGTATTCCTGATAAAGCAACCCGTGATGCCCTGATCCGAGATAAAATTAGCCATGGCAATTGGCGCTCGCATTTAGGGCAAAGCCAATCTATGTTTGTCAATGCCGCCACTTGGGGTCTACTGTTTACAGGCAAACTCGTCTCTACCCATAACGAAGAGAAATCATCTAATTCTCTAAATCGCATTTTAACTAAAAGTGGTGAACCTTTAGTGCGTAAAGGCGTTGATATGGCGATGCGGTTAATGGGGGAACAATTTGTCACCGGTGAAACTATCTCCCAAGCGTTAGCCAATGCACGCAAACTTGAAGAAAAAGGCTTTAGATATTCCTATGATATGCTAGGAGAAGCGGCCTTAACGGAAAAAGATGCGCAAGACTATTTAGTCTCTTATCAACAAGCCATCCATGCCATTGGTAAAGCCTCTAATGGACGAGGTATTTATGAAGGACCGGGGATCTCCATTAAACTTTCAGCGTTACATCCCCGTTATAGTCGAGCTCAATATGATAGAGTGATGTCGGAGCTTTACCCTCGCCTACTCTCTTTAACGCTACAAACCAAGCAATATGATATTGGTATTAATATTGATGCAGAAGAAGCGGATAGACTGGAAATATCCCTCGATTTATTAGAAAAACTCTGCTTCGAGCCTGAATTAGCGGGTTGGAATGGTATAGGATTTGTTATTCAAGCCTATCAGAAACGCTGCCCTTTAGTGATTGATTATATTATTGATTTAGCTCGCCGCAGTCGTCGCCGTTTAATGATCCGTTTAGTAAAAGGGGCTTATTGGGATAGTGAGATTAAACGCGCGCAAATGGATGGACTGGAAGATTACCCTGTTTATACCCGTAAAGTGTATACTGATGTCTCTTACCTTGCGTGTGCGAAAAAACTGCTTGCTTCACCGAATTATATTTATCCGCAATTTGCCACGCATAATGCCCATACTTTATCAGCCATTTATCATCTAGCGGGTCAAAATTACTATCCTGGTCAATATGAATTCCAATGCTTACACGGTATGGGTGAACCCCTCTATGCACAAGTTGTGGGTAAAATTGCTGATGGTAAACTTGGTCGCCCTTGTCGTATCTATGCGCCAGTAGGTACTCATGAAACCCTACTGGCTTACCTTGTGCGTCGATTATTAGAAAATGGTGCAAATACCTCGTTTGTAAATCGTATCGCTGACACCACCATCTCCTTAGATGAATTAGTTGCCGATCCGGTTAAAGAAATCAATAAAATTGCGCAAGCTGAAGGACAAATCGGACTTTCACATCCTAAAATCCCTCTCCCAATGCAGCTTTATGGTGATGAGCGTAAAAATTCACCGGGGATTGATATGTCCAATGAGCATCGTTTAGCCTCATTATCCAGTGCATTACTGACCTCTGCGATGGAAAAAATTCACAGCCATCCGCTCATTGGTGGTGAGTGTAATAGTGCAGAAGAAGTGATTGCACCACAATCTATACTCAATCCGGCAAATCACACCGATGTCGTCGGTACAGTACGTGAAACAACGGCCGCCGAAGCTAATTTTGCTTTAGATATTGCCCAAGAAAATGGTGAAATTTGGTTTGCAACCCCACCTGCGGAAAGAGCGGCATTTTTAGTCCGCACGGCTGAGCTAATGGAACAGCAAATGGGTCCATTAATGGGGGTCTTAGTCAGAGAAGCGGGTAAAACCTATAGTAATGCTATTGCAGAAGTGCGTGAGGCGATTGATTTTCTTTATTATTACTCAGCACAAGTGGCAAATGATTTTGATAATAATACCCATCGTCCTTTAGGCCCTGTTGTCTGTATTAGTCCTTGGAACTTCCCATTAGCCATCTTTAGTGGACAAATTGCAGCGGCGTTAGCGGCAGGTAATACCGTACTGGCCAAACCTGCGGAGCAAACCCCTCTGATTGCTTTTAAAGCCGTAGAACTATTTTATCAAGCAGGAGTACCTCGCAGTGCATTACAACTCTTACCGGGTCAAGGGGAGACCATTGGTGCACAATTAGTGGCAGATGAACGCGTGCGTGGTGTGATGTTTACAGGCTCTACCGAAGTTGCCCACATTTTGCAAAAAACCTTAGCGGGTAGACTCGATAGCGAAGGTCGCCCTGTTCCTTTAATTGCTGAAACAGGTGGCTTAAACGCTATGATTGTCGACTCTTCTGCCTTAACGGAACAAGTGGTCACTGACGTTATGGCCTCTGCTTATGATAGTGCGGGTCAACGTTGCTCTGCTTTGCGTATTCTCTGTATTCAAGAAGAGGTGGCTGATAGCACGATTGAAATGTTAAAAGGCGCAATGGCTCAAGCCATAATAGGTGATCCAAGTCTCTTATCAACAGATATCGGCCCTGTAATTGATAAAGAGGCAAAAGCGGGTATTGAAAAACATATTCAAACTATGCGCACAGCGGGTTTTGACGTTTATCAAGCAACCTACAATCAACTTACTAAACAGGCTGAAAATAACAGTACTTTTGTTCCTCCTACCTTAATTGAGTTAGATAAAATTAGTTCACTTAAAAAAGAGATTTTTGGCCCTGTACTGCACGTCGTACGTTATTCAAGCCAAGATCTGCCTGCTTTATTAGATGAAATTAATGCGACTGGATATGGATTAACGATGGGGGTTCATACCCGTATTGATGAAACTATCGCTTATGTAGCGACTCATGCAAAAGTAGGAAATTTATATGTAAACCGCAATATGGTAGGTGCTGTTGTCGGGGTACAACCTTTTGGTGGTGAAGGTTTATCGGGTACGGGGCCAAAAGCTGGAGGCCCTGCTTATCTGTATCGTTTATTATCAAAACGTCCTGAAAATGCCATAACACAAACCTTAGCACGTCAAGATGAAACATTACCCCTTGATGCCTCTATGCGACAAAAGTTATTACAAACCTATCATCACTATATGACGTGGTTAGCAAATAAAACGGAACCTGCACATTATCAGGCGCTAGAAGAATACGCCAATGCATCACAAGCCGGAACATTGCGCGTATTGCCGGGGCCTACTGGCGAGCGAAATACCTATCAATTAGTCCCTTGTGGCAAGGTGCTTTGTCTCTCAGATAATGAGCAAGATATATTTACTCAGTTAGCGGGAGTCTTTGCATCAGGATGCCATGCTATTGTCCATAATGCTGTTTTCTCCCAAAAAACCTATCGTGAATTGCCTGATATGATCAGAAAAGCAATCACTCTCACGGACAACTGGCAAGATGAGTCACTAAGCATTAATGCCGTTATTTATCATGGTGATAGTGATCAGTTAAAAGAGACTTGTCAGCAAATTGCACAACGTAAAGGGGCTATTATTTCAGTACAAGGCTTCTCACGTGGTGAGACAGCATTGTTATTAGAGCGTTTATTGCATGAACGAGCATTAAGCGTCAATACCGCTGCTGCCGGAGGCAATGCCAGCTTAATGACAATTAGTTAAACCCAGCGTTCTCTTTCTCACTTTATTTTTGAGACCACCTTTAACTTACTTATCTATTAAAGGTGGTTTTTTTATTTCTGGAACAAAAAATAAAAAGGAGCAACATAATGTTACCCCTTTTTTTAGGTCTCTCTTGAATGCGATTAGTGACCACTACTCATCGAGGTTGGCGCTTGGCACCAATCAAGATATTGCTCATACTTACGTAAGGCAATGTTGTAGTTACTAAATGCCGAGGGAGTGAGCTTTTTACTCAAGTCTGACTGAATTTTCTCTGTCGTAAATTCTTGACGAGGAAAATTAGTGGAAGTCAGCAATTCATCGAGTCGACGTAAACGAACCACATACTCACGAACAGTACTGTGGCTCATCTCCGTTTGTTCGAACAAATACTGCTTAAAAGACATAATGTCAAAGTAATCAGTTTCACTATTACAGTAAATCTCACTACAAAAACGGCACAGCGCAGAAAACTTTCCTTGCAAGGTTTCCCATGTTTCATCATCAATTAAATCTGTCATTTCAGAAATGGCTTCTTTATTGATAACTTGGCGATTGAATACGAGAGAAATCCGATCAAGCGCCTTATGGCAATGCAAACAATGAGTTTGGCTGTGTTTATAGTCTTTAATGTAACGGCTTAGCGGCCGTTTCTTTTGTGTTGAAACAGACATAAGAGATAAAGCCCTGTGTTGTAGTCTTAATAAATAAAAACAAAAATAAGCAAAACTTCTATTTCTCTGGGTTTAAGCGTGCTCGCAGCCTTTTGATTGCTTGGCTGTGTAGCTGACTTACGCGGGATTCCCCGACATTAAGCACTGCGCCTATTTCTTTCAAATTAAGTTCTTCCTGATAATACAGGGTAAGAACCATTTTTTCCCTTTCGGGAAGCAATTCTATCGCGTCTATGACTCTTTGGCGAATATCACTTTCCAATAACATTTGTAAAGGATTGTCATCGTGATCTTCGTCTTGAGACGGTTCACAGCTTTCACCGTAAATTTCATGCCATTCGTCATAAGAGAACAACTGGCTGTTATTTGTATCCAATAGGATCTGCCGGTATTCTGCTAACTCAATCTGCAAATGATCAGCAACTTCCTGTTCTGATGGTGGTCGTCCTAGATCCTGCTCTAACTGATGAATGGATTGTGTCACTTCTCTTGCATTACGGCGCACACTACGGGGCGCCCAATCACGACTTCGTAGCTCATCTAACATAGAGCCTCGAATACGTTGCACAGCATAAGTAGTAAAGGCGGCACCTTGCATTGAGTCATAACGCTCAACGGCATTCAGTAGGCCAATCCCCCCTGCTTGCAAAAGATCATCCAATTCAACACTCGCAGGTAACTTGACCTGTAATCGTAATGCTTCATGGCGAACCAAAGGGACATATCGCTCCCAGAGGCTATTTTTGTCCATCACGCCTTCGGCGGTATACAAATCACTCACAACAAAAGACACCTTTGGATAAAAGACCGGAAACCATTATCCGACGAAATAGTGTTAGCAATCGGCTGAACAGTGAAGCAAAAGCCCCTCTTTTTCACCTATGCTAAATTTTCAGCGAAAATTGGGTTTTCATTGATAATTTAATTTGTTATTGCATTACAAGTACATACTGTACCTTAAGATGGGTCATACTAATCCGCAGAAAAACCGTTAAATAAATTGATATTTTGTCTTATTGAAAGAAATGTATTCATCAAATCTGTATTTTGTTGATAAAAAAATAACATATAAATCATATTACTTATCTTTTATCTATTTTTACCTACAACCTATCAATGGGAATACCTATCCATGATTAATAAAAAAAACGATTGTTTTGATGAAAAAACACCCACAGCAAAAATGGCTGTGGGTGGGATCTGAAGATGAGTTTAATGAAGGATTAACGTAACAGAGACAGAACAGTTTGTGGTACTTGGTTTGCTTGAGCCAGTACAGCAGTACCTGCTTGTTGCAAGATTTGATTTTTACTCATATTGGACACTTCTGTCGCATAGTCAGCATCTAAGATACGGCTACGTGAAGCAGATAAGTTATTAACAGTGTTGTTTAAGTTATTGATAGTAGATTGGAAACGGTTTTGAATTGCACCTAATTTAGAGCGACTTTCATCAACCTTACTAATTGCGTTATCTAAAGTTGCTAAAGCGTTATCCTTAACATTTAAAACTTTAACATCTTTACCTGCATCTGCAGTAAATTTAGTGGTTTTACTACCAGTAAACTCAACTTCACCAGTAGTAGTACCTGATTTTAATGTAAAGTCTGATTTGCTTACTACGTACTCGTCGCTACCATCATTTAAGACAACTTTACTAGCAGAAACCTTACCATCTACTTTATACTCTTTTACTGAAATACCAGTCGCATATTTTGCACCACCTGAAACACCGATATCTTTCGCATCGATTGCATCACCTGCTGCTGTAACCCCTTTTTTCTCTGTTTTAGCATCAAACAGTTTATCACTAGCAACACCTAATGTGTCGTTATCAATTTTATCTAAATTGAATTCAATCACTTCATTGTCATTAGTACCCACTTGAATGGTCATTTTTGACTTTTCACCACTCAACACTTTCACACCGTTAAACTGAGTTTGTTCTGAAACACGATTGATTTCATCTAAACGTTGGTTAACTTCGTTTTGGATAGAGTTGATATCTGAGTTAGAGTTAGTCCCGTTTTTCGCTTGAACGGTTAATTCACGAATACGTTGTAAGTTATTGTTGATTTCGTTCAATGCACCTTCAGTGGTTTGAGACACTGAAATACCATCATTCGCATTACGAGATGCTTGAGTTAAACCGTTAATATTTGAAGTGAAACGGTTAGCAATAGCTTGACCTGCCGCATCGTCTTTCGCGCTGTTAATACGCATACCTGAAGATAAACGTTCAATTGCATTACCAAGTGCGCTTTGTGAACGATTTAGATTATTTTGAGTGACTAAAGACAGATAATTAGTATTAATAACTTGTGCCATACAATATTCCTTCAATTTTATTTGAAAATTTTTAATTAATAGGTTTGTTATTACACTCCTGTAATAACGTTGCCTAAACACTATCGTCATTAAATCGAAGGTATTTATGTGTTTTCGCGTCGCGAAAATAGTAAAAAAAGCCAATTAATTAATTTATAAGAGATAATGACTAGCAGAAAAAACAAAAATAGATGGAGAGAAAAAAATAAACTAAAACAGAGTGAGTTTAAATATAAAATAAAATGACAAAAAAGACCCTCAGATGAGGGCCTTTGATATAGAAAGGTATCTTTTGTGTCAGGGTACGAATTAACGTAACAGAGACAGAACAGTTTGTGGTACTTGGTTTGCTTGAGCAAGTACTGAAGTACCCGCTTGTTGCAAGATTTGACCACGGCTCATGTTAGAAACTTCTGTTGCATAGTCAGCATCTAAGATACGGCTACGTGAAGCAGATAAGTTGTTAACAGTGTTGTTCAGGTTGTTGATAGTAGATTCAAAACGGTTTTGAATCGCACCTAATTTAGAACGGCTTTCATCAATGGTGTTGATAGCTTTGTCTAAAGTTGCTAAAGCGTCATCTTTAACGTTTAAAGTTTTAACGTCTTTACCTGCAGCAGCAGTAAATTCGTTACCAGCAACAGCTGAACCTGCTTTTAAGTTGATTTGTGTAGCAGTAGTACCATCAGCTTCAAAATCTGAAGCAGAAACTAAGTAGCTTTTACCACCTTCAGTTGCAACGAATTTACCATCAACAACTTTGCCATCTTCTTCGTATTTTTTAACTGTTAAACCAGCTTTTAGAGTAGTACCACCAGCAACACCTAAATCAGCAATAACAGCATCATCAGCACTTGCTTTCTTCTCACCTTTAGAAACGGTAGCTTCAGTGAACAGTTTATCGCTAGCAACACCTAATGTATCGTTATCAACTTTATCTAAGTTAAATTTGATAGTTTCATTATCGTTAGTACCAACTTGGATAACCATTTCTGATTTCTCACCGCTCAGTACTTTCACGCCGTTAAACTGAGTTTGTTCAGAAATACGGTTGATTTCGTCTAAACGTTCTTTCACTTCGTTTTGGATAGAAGTGATATCTGAATTAGAGTTAGTACCGTTTTTCGCTTGAACAGTTAACTCACGGATACGTTGTAAGTTATTGTTGATTTCGTTTAATGCACCTTCAGTTGTTTGAGCGATAGAGATACCATCGTTCGCATTACGTGAAGCTTGAGTTAAACCATTTACGTTTGAAGTGAAACGGTTAGCAATTGCTTGACCCGCTGCATCGTCTTTTGCACTGTTGATACGTAGACCAGAAGACAGACGCTCGATTGCACTTCCTAAAGTTCCCTGAGATTTGTTCAGGTTGTTTTGAGTTACCAGGGATAGATAGTTGGTATTAATGACTTGTGCCATAGCTAGATTCCTTTAAAATCAAGTCGATAAAATAAAAGTTTGCCTATTCATTTACGGTGTCAATCACCGGCAACAAGTTTATCGGCACCCCAGATACAACCTTTAACTTTTCCAACAAATTTTTCTGTGATTTTTTATAGAATCGTCATTAACTAAATGATATATAAAGAAATTAATTTATTATTTTTTTATATTATTTTTATCAATTCCCGTCATAAACCTTTTTTCTTATGCAAAATTCGACTTTAGTATTCAATGACAATAAAAGGCTTCTATATGGCGGTCTGTTTCCCTCATCAAAAATAGTAAATAGACGTAAACTTTTCGCCAATTCTTCCGATAACGCTGTGTAGGGATTATTTTACGAACACAGAAAGGAGACCAGTATGGCTGGTATTAGTGCACTAGGAATAGGCTCAAAGCTGCCGCTTGGCGAGACATTAATGCAATTAGAAGCAGCAGAAAATAAGCGCCTTGAACCTTTAGACAAACAGATGAAAAGCTACGATGCACAAATTACTGCATATGGAAAAATTCGTAGCCAATTAGATAAATTACAGAAAGCATCTGAAGAATTAAAAAAATTCGATAAAATCGTCGCCACCAAAGTTGATGATGAGTTTGATGCCTTTAAAGTAACTACTGATGGTAAAGCAAGCATTGGTAATTATACGGTCTCTGTAACAGAGCTTGCCCATGCTCAAACACTGAAATCAAAA
Organism: Proteus sp. MB838; assembly: GCF_054767435.1. Taxonomy (NCBI): domain Bacteria; kingdom Pseudomonadati; phylum Pseudomonadota; class Gammaproteobacteria; order Enterobacterales; family Morganellaceae; genus Proteus; species Proteus sp. MB838. Next base: position 29,144 of record NZ_BAABMO010000006.1, on the reverse strand, counting down.
GCCGTCAGTGATATCAAAGATCCTATTGGTGAAACATTAGGTGAAGGCAAAACTCGGACTTTAGTGATCACCCAAAAAGGTGAAAAAGAGCCTTTAAAAATAGAGTTAACAGACAGCCAAACTTCTATTATTGAATTACGTGATGCTATCAATAAAAAAGAAGGAAACGTTTCTGCCACTATTGTAAAAGCCCAAGATGGCGTTAACCATTTAGTTCTGACTTCTCGTAAAGAAGGTACAGATTCTCAGATGGAAATCACTGTTGAAGGTGATAGTAAGCTTAACGATTTTATTAGCTACTCCACTGAAAAAACCAGTGGCGCAATGACAGAGATCGTTAAAGCAAATAATGCAAAGTTAACGATTAATGGGATTGAAATTGAACGTCAAACTAATGAAATTAAAGATGCGCCTGAAGGGATCACGTTAAATCTTAAGAAAAAAACCAATGATAATAAAGATGGCGTAGATAAACCTGAAATTATTACGGTTGCGCGTGATATTGAGCCAATGAAAAAGGCCATAAAAGCCTGGACAGACGCTTATAATGAATTAAATAAAACCTATAAAGATTTCACCAAGTACACCCAAGTTGAAAAAGGTGAAGATGCCTCTAAAGACAATGGTGTGTTATTAGGTGATACCACTAGCCGGATGATTATGTCTGAGCTAAAAAGCTTTATCACTCGTTCTCAATCTTCATCTGAGATTGATACCCTTAATAAAATGGGCATTAAATTTAAAGTAGATGGCACATTAGAAGTTGATGATAAAAAACTCGATAAAGCATTAAAAGAAAAACCCGCTAACGTCAAAGAGTTTTTTATGGGGGATGGTAAAGAAACAGGTTTTGGTACTCAAACCTATAATTACCTGAAAAAAACGCTGCAATCAAACGACGGAACACTTGATATTGCCACTGATGGTGTTAAAAAACGTAAAAAATCGTTAGATAACCAAATTAAAAATACTAAACGTACTATTGAAGCGACGATGGAACGTTATAAAAAACAGTTTCAATTATTAGATAAAATGGTCAACTCCATGACTAACTCAAGTGCATCAATTGAACGTTTGTTACGTTAATTTTTAAGTAGGATATTAGGATATTATGTATCAACAATCAGCCAGTAAAATGTATGCTCAAATTGATGTTGAAAGTGAGATTTTAAATGCTTCACCTTACCAGCTGATCCAAATCCTATTTAATGGGGCGCTAAGCGCCCTTCGCCGTGCATTAATATTAATGGAACAAGGAAATATCGCCGGTAAAGGAGAAAATATTTCTAAAGCCATTAACATTATTGGCAACGGCTTAAAACAGGGGCTGGATAAAGAAAAAGGGGAGGAGCTTGCTGAAAATTTAGCATTACTTTACGACTATATGATCACTCAACTACTCGATGCCAATTTAAAAAATAATCCAGAAAAAATTCATGAAGTCATCAAGTTATTAACTGAAATTTCTGATGCTTGGCAACAAATTGGCACACAGATTAATTCTTATTAAAAAGCGTGGACAGCAAATATGGATATAATGGCAGCTTACGAGCAGGTTTTGAAATTAAGTGAGCAAATGTTAACGCTTGCCAAAAATCAGCAGTGGGATCAGCTGATAGAAATGGAAATGGATTATTTAAAAAGTGTAGAAATTATCACTAAGATGATAAAACCCACTGAGGGTGAGCTGATAATACAACAGCAGCTCACCAATATGTTAAAGAAAATACTCGAAAATGAAAATGAGACGCGAAATTTATTACGAGCAAGATTAGATAAGCTCGCTGTTTTAATAAGACAGACTGAACAAGAGCAGAGGGTACAAAATAGCTATGGTCAGTTTTCAGAGCATAGTTATTATCCTGATCTCAATCTAAAATAACTTTCCTCTGCGCCAAAAGCGGTTTTATTAGCTAATGGCGTCTTTATTTACCGTGTTATTTCTTGTTATACGATATTATTTGTTATCGGTAACGTTGTGACAATTAAACGATATGATATAAAAATAACATAATAAAAACTCAATTTATTACACTATATCATTAGACTATCGCTATCATCATCTACTCTTCCCCATCTATTTGTTCTCCATTTACTGATATCATCACCGATAAATAAAAATCGCCTACACATGGCAGGCGATAAACTTACTGTTTCAAATAGATAATAATTGATTGATTTATTTGATCACATCGTAGAGTTGAGGATCTGCAAAATAGTCTGCGGTTAATGCCATCGAAGGCTCATATTGTGCCCCATATATATCAGAGAATGCTTTACCCTCTTTACCTAATGAAACTTTACGTTCATCATCACCGCTACTTTCATATATGGAATAAGTTTTACGGCGCATAGCAATATATTTATCCTCATCATTTTTAATATCAGTATGATGCTCAAATATCTCCTTATCAGTTAATTCTAGCTTGTTCGCTAATTGACATCCCCAACGTGTTAAACATCTTTCTGCAAAATGTCGCACAATTAACCCCGGTGAAAATAGTGCATTTTTACCTTCACTACCATCAATCGCGGCATTGCCTACTAAGGTCGCATGGCGTCCAGAAAGCGGGAAAATATGCATTTTCGTCTCAGCAGTCACTGTTGGAATAACGCAAGCAAATCCTTTTGAGCGTTCATCAATGGCATAAAATCCGACATATTCCTTAACATTGCTACCTAGTGTCACCTTTTCTGGTTGGAAATTAAGTGGCCCTGGAACTGGGTCAATAGCAAAAATATTGACTGGAATATCTTTTAATAGGGGATCTTTTAACATGGCATTGGCAAGCATATGACAGGTGATGCCACCACGGCTCCAACCAATTAAATTCACTTGGGTGGGAATGATGCCATCTTTGCGAAAGGTACGAATAATTTGTTGCTGAAGTTGTTGTTGAGTGACATAGCGGTCACCATAATTATATTTACGCCATAAAAAAGAGCCGGTCACTTCAACATCTTCAATGGGAATACCCGCTTTTTTCAGTTGATTATATTGTTGTTCTGTTAACTTTTCACGTTGCCAGTCAAAGTTGCCTTTCATTAAGCACAGTGCATGTTCAACATTTTCTTCCCATCCACTGCCAAATAAAGAGCCTTTTAAATCTGAATAATTAGGGCTTTCAACCCATAAATCATCTTCTTGCAAATTACCGCTACCTGGGCCATCTACAATAAACCACTGAGCAAATTCGCGATCTAGATTATTATGCGCCAAGGTGGAAACAAGCTCACCTTGCCAATAAACAGGATTATTATGATTATTATTATCAAAAGATGAAGCGCCGGTACCACATAAATAAACGGTTAATACTGTCATAATTAAAAATTCCTTGTATGTTTTACTAAAAAATCAAAATATGATCTCTATTTCCTTGTATCGAGCTATTCCTTAGCTCAAGTAAACTTTAACGACGACACTTTTTTTATTCAAATATAAAAAAGTCATTATCACAGTTCAGATCACATAATTAATAACTATTTAAGTTAAGTCGTATATTAATTGCTGTATAGCCATCTTAATTAAACTAATGCTATTCATTATCTGCTTTTTTAGCGAAAAATTATTTTGATTATAAAAATAATATCGAATATTTCACGAAGTTAAGAGACTAAATCTTAATAGATTTATGATTTATTGTGATAGTGAATTGGGATAGTGAAGAGAGTGGTTAAAAATAAATCATTAACGAAGTGTTTATTTTTCTTCTTACCGTTGAAGTGAGATAAAAACAAAAAAATCTCGCTAATGATCTTAACGAGATTTTTATCAATTGATACGCTTATAAACGATTAAATGCCACAACTCTCACCGCAGGAATATCAGCTTGAGCCCCTTGTGCAACTTCCTGACATGCTTTTTCTAACGCAATATGGGGTGTGATCCCACTCTCAGTTTCTACTATTTTATGCCCGGCGTAGGTATCACCATTTCTGGAACGCACTTTATACGCAATAAACCAATATTCCATATCATCACCGTTTACGTTATTAATCATAAAATTACCATAACGGTTTATGACTAACGTTAATGTGATAATAATCAATAATTTTCAGTTTTTTCGTATCAGGTTGATAAAAATGATAACAGCGTACAGATTTAGCGATTATCGTCCATTTCAGTTTGTATCATTTTCTTAATTTTTATGGCTTTTTCAAAATGATCTAATTTATGCGTCAATATCCACCAAGTTGCCGCTTCCATTAATAATTCAGGATCATCATTTTTATTAGCAAAAAAAGCATAAAAAGAGAGGCCTACCCCTTCTCCCTTTTGCGCTATTTTTATATCACATACTTGGATGATTTTTTGCTGCAACATTCTGCGCATCGTTTGTGTCACTCAGTGCGTTGTTAGTTAGTACAGCTTACATAGGAAATGTTGTCTTGTGAATACGAAAATGACGGAAAGGATTTTATTAAAAATGAGTGTTTTAAAGTTGATTAATTTAATTATATTTATATAAAAATATAAAACAATCTAAATAAGAGTATCTAATTAAAAATCTTGTTTAATTAATATAAAATCCACATTTACCTATCAGGATTAAAACACTATTTTTAATTACCTCTTTTAGTGAACATTAGATAGTAAAATAAACTCACTTTAAGAAAGTCTAAATTAGATATATTAAAAAACATATTTATTTAACATTAAATAAATGAATAAAAGGTGTATTATATAATATTGTTTTGTTATTTATCCTCTAAAAAAGAATAAAGGAATAATGATATGAAAAAAATATTACTCAGTCTTGCTATGCTGAGTATAATATCAACGCCAGTATTGGCTAAAACTCCTGCTGCTAACTTAAAAATCAATGGTGATATTAAGCCACCAACTTGTACTGTTCATGGGGCGACACAAAGTGATGTTATTTTTGATTACGGAGTCATAAGCCCAACACTTATCCCTCAATCGAAAAACTACGAGTATCCTTTAGCTACAGGTAAAAATACCGTTACGGTTGAATGTGATGCTAAAACATATTTAACCTTTGTTGCATCTGATACTTATGACAGTGCGGAATTAGCTAATGATACGACAGGACAATTTCATTTAGTTGATAAAGCAAATCCTGAAGCCGCTGTTGGTGCAGCTTTTTTTATATGGACAAATATTACTGTCGATGGTAAGCCTGCGTATATTTCACGAGCAAATGATGTTGCTATTACGGGGAATAAATTTAATAACGTCCTATACAAAGGCCCTACCAATGGTTGGACCTCAGAACAACAATCAGATATTAATAAAAACTCTCTGTCTCTCATTTCAGGTGAAATTTTCCAAGCGAATTTCAGTCAAGGAAAGACAAGTCGTACTTTTATTTTATCCAAAGATGCACTAAGTAAAAAAGGAATAGATATTGCTGATGGATTAGATTTTGTCGGAGAGGTTGTTCTCACTTTTAACTTTGGGGTCTAATTTTAACATATTGATAATCACATTATAATTAACCTTTATATTGTGATTATCTTTTACGTTAAAAAATAAAGAGGCCTGATTTATTAATTAATCAATTACCAATTTCTAGTGCCCTTATTTTCTTCCTCTTCTTTTTGTCTGGGTTCCTCTTTCACCTTCTGTGCTTGTAGTAGCATAAGTAAATTGGTCCCCCATTCAGAGATAATATTATCACTTCATAAACAGATGGAGGGCCCATCAGCAAAAATGGTACAGGATATTATGATGCTTAGATGCATAAATACGAGCAAAACCCAATATTGCTATTAAGCAAACATTGAATGATCCTATCCCCTATATGTCCCCATCGAGCCATAACAAAGATAATGTTCTTTTATATCAATGAGTTAACCTTATCACACCTGCATTGACATAATCTCTTGATAAGCGGCGACCAGCTTATTACGCACTTGTACGCCCATCTGTAATGAAATACTGGATTTTTGCATATCCACCATCACATCATTTAATTCAACGCCGGGCGTACCTAACGTAAATGCTTGTACTTTGTTGGTTGCATTAACACGAGTTTCGTTAATTTTACCTACTGCTTGAACCAACTGAGTTGCAAATCCTGCCTGTACTGGCTGGGGTTTGGCAATATTGGATGCTTGTAAAGTTTGAATTTGCATTTTATCCAGAACACTTTCAATAGCTGGAATTGACATATAAACCTCTGCGTTAATCATCTAATTCAATTTTTGAATCAATGTCATAGTAAGTAGGTGAACCAACACGCTTACCGAGTAATACCCTAACACAGGGGCTTCATTCCAAAGCGAGTAATTAACGCAAAAGTTAAAGGCTAATTACGCCATTAAATGAAACGCAAAAGGCCAATAATGAGACACCTGAGAGTAGGTTTATTTATTTGCGTAAGGGGAGTCTGTTTTGTTACGCCACGCTTTTAGTATTCATCCCGAACTACAAGGCAAGGATTGTCTATGAATGCCGAAAAAACCGACGTTGTGAACCAGAAAAAAGGTTTTAACGCCATTATTAACCGGATAAAAGCCGATCCGAAAATTCCGCTTATTATTGCGGGATCGGCGGCGATTGCCATTTTTGTTGCTGCTTTTTTATGGCTACAAAGCCCTGATTATAAAGTGCTTTATAGTAATCTTAGCGATAAAGATGGTGGCGAAATTGTCACACAGTTAACACAAATGAATGTACCCTATCGCCTATCACAAAATGGTTCTGCGATTATGGTACCTGACAATCAGGTTCATGAATTACGCCTGAAACTCGCACAAGCGGGGCTTCCAAAAGGTGGAGCTGCCGGTTTTGAACTACTTGATAAAGAAAAGTTTGGGATCAGCCAGTTCAGTGAACAGATTAACTATCAACGTGCACTTGAAGGGGAGCTTGCTCGTACCATCGAAACCTTAGGTCCAGTGCAAAATGCTCGTGTTCATTTAGCATTACCTAAACCCTCTCTTTTTGTTCGTGAGCAAAAATCACCTTCTGCTTCTGTAACAGTAGGTCTGCTGCAAGGTAGAGCCTTGGACGAAGGTCAAATTAATGCCATCGTACATATTGTAGCAAGTAGTGTTGCAGGTATGCCCGATAGTAATGTGACCATTGTTGATCAAAGCGGTAAGTTATTAACACAGCCCGATGCTTTAGGTCGTGATCTTAATTCTATTCAACTCAAATATGTCCAAGAGTTGGAAAGTCGCTACCAGCAACGTATTGAAACACTATTAGGCCCTATTGTTGGGCGTGGTAATGTTCATGCGCAGGTCACCGCTCAAGTTGATTTTTCTCATACAGAAGAAACCGCTGAAGAGTACAAGCCTAATCAGCCCCCTAACCAAGCTGCAGTACGCTCAAAACAAGTGAGCCAAAGTGAGCAAAATGGAGGCATGTTAGCTGGCGGTGTGCCCGGTGCGTTATCTAATCAACCTGTTGCACCACCGCAAGCGCCGATTGAAAAAGCCAAAGACACGGCGGCTGATGAGAAAGCAACATCTACCAATGCTAATCGTTCAATGACGCGTAATCCAAACAGCAATAGCCGTTTAGATGAAACAACCAACTATGAAGTAGATCGTCGTATTCGTCATGTTAAACGACCTGTTGGCAATATTGAGCGCCTTTCTGTTGCGGTAATCGTCAATTACAAAACCGTAGAAGACAAGAAAAAAGCAACAGAAGGTGAAGAGCCTATTGTCGAAAATAAACAAGTTCCGTTAACCGATGAACAGCTTCAACAAATTGAAAGTTTAGTACGTGAAGCGATGGGTTATTCCCAAGAGCGCGGTGACTCTTTAAGTGTGGTTAATTCTCAATTTAACGATACCGAAGAGCCAGTGATTAGCGTTCCTGTGTGGGAAAATCCACAAATATTGGCTAAAGCATTAGATTTAGGCCGCTGGTTATTGCTTGTTATCATCGCGTGGATCTTATGGCGTAAATTAGTGAAACCGCAACTTGAAAAACGCCGTGAAGCAGAAGTCGCCGCACAAAAAGCGATTTTGAAAACCAAGCTTGAAGTGACAGATGATGTCAACGAAGCCGAATTAGATGAAGAATCAAGACGTAAACAAGCACGTCAACGTGTTAGTGCCGAATTACAAAGCCAACGCATTCGAGAGATGGCAGAAAAAGATCCTCGTGTTGTAGCCATGGTAATTCGTCAATGGATGAGTAAAGAACAATGAGTAATGACTTAACTGGAACCGAAAAAAGCGCCGTTATGTTACTGACATTGGGTGAAGATCGCGCAGCAGAAGTATTTAAACATCTAACGACACGTGAAGTGCAACAACTGAGTATTGCGATGTCTTCTATGCGTCAGATCTCCAATCAACAACTCATTGATGTGATGGCAAGCTTCGAAGAAGATGCTGTTCAGTATGCAGCATTAAATGTGAATGCTAATGATTATTTACGCTCTGTACTCGTTAAAGCCTTAGGTGAAGAGCGTGCTAATAATCTGCTCGATGAGATCTCAGAAACCCGTGAAACCACAACCGGTATTGAGACACTTAACTTTATGGAGCCACAAATGGCTGCCGATATTATCCGTGATGAACATCCACAGATTATCGCCACCATTTTAGTTCACTTAAAACGTGGTCAAGCCGCTGATATTCTTGCTCTGTTTGATGAAAAATTACGTAATGACGTTATGTTACGTATCGCAACATTTGGTGGTGTTCAGCCATCAGCCTTAGCTGAATTAACGGAAGTACTGAACAATTTACTTGATGGTCAAAATCTCAAACGTAGCAAAATGGGTGGTGTTCGTACTGCAGCTGAAATTATCAACTTGATGAAAAGTCAGCAAGAAGAAAATGTTATCACCGCAGTACGCGATTACGACGGCGAATTGGCACAGAAAATTATCGACGAAATGTTCCTGTTCGAAAACCTTATCGATATCGACAACCGTTCAATTCAGCGCATTCTACAGGAAGTGGAATCCGAATCCTTGGTTGTGGCATTAAAAGGTTGCGATCAAGAACTACGCGATCATTTCCTCAACAATATGTCGCAGCGTGCTGCTGAAATTATGCGTGATGACTTGGCGTCTCGTGGACCTGTTCGCATGTCTCAAGTGGAAGCTGAGCAAAAAGCAATTCTGCTTATTGTACGTCGCTTAGCTGAGAGCGGTGAAGTTGTTCTTCATGGAGGAGACGATACCTATGTCTGATAAAAATACTGATACAAACTGGAAGCCTTGGGTTCCAAAAGAACTTATTGACTGGGAATTAAAAGTCAAGGAAGACACGGGGTTAGACGAGAAGGAAGACGAAAATCAAGAAAAAGAAGTCGTTCAGCAACAGAAAGTCCTCGAGCAAATTAATATGCTTGATGACATGAAAGAAAAGGCCCAAAAACTGGGCCATGCTGAAGGCTTTGAGGCAGGGAAAAACCAGGGTTATCAGGAAGGCTATCAGGCAGGATTACAATCGGGTATCGAAGAAGGTATCCGTCAAGGCATTGCTAAACAAGAACCTTTTATTAATGAATGGCAAGGCTTATTAGCTGAATTTAGGCATTCATTAAATGGTTTAGATAGTGTTATTGCCTCACGATTAATGCAGATAGCACTCACAGCAGCCAAAGAAGTACTTGGACAACCTGCGGTCTGTGATGGCTCTGCATTACTTGCTCAAATTACACTGATGTTGCAACAAGAGCAGATGTTTGCAGGGGATCCACAGCTACGGATTAACCCTAAACATATCCCTCTGATTGAAAAGGAATTAGGCGATTCCCTTACCGCCCACGGTTGGAAAGTGGTGGCTGATAATAGTATCCATGTAGGGGGATGCCGTGTTGTAACCAATGATGGTGATCTTGATTCCACAATTGCGACACGTTGGCATGAATTGTGTCGTCTTGCTGCACCGGAGGCGTTGTAATGACCGCAAGATTGGGGCGTTGGTTAGAAAAACTCGCTGATGCAGAATCTCGTTTAAATAAAATTCCGCGCATACGCCAATATGGTCGCTTAACCCGTGCTACAGGCTTAGTCATGGAAGCTAAGGGGCTAGTTATGCCCCTTGGCTCTACCTGCTTAATAGAACGTACCATTGGTAAAACGGTTGAAGAAGTTGAAAGTGAAGTCGTCGGATTTAACGGTAGCCAAATGTTACTCATGCCACTACAAGAAGTGGAAGGATTAACCCCAGGTGCTCGAGTCTACGCTCAATCGATCCCCGGTCGTGAAGGCGAAGGCCGACAATTACCCCTTGGTGATGCCTTATTAGGCCGCGTACTTGATGGCTCAGGTGATCCGCTAGATGGTTTACCGCCGCCAGATACCAGTTATCGTGCACCACTGATTACACCACCTATCAACCCATTACAACGTACCCCCATTACAGATGTACTTGATGTGGGTGTACGTGCCATCAATGCACTACTTACGGTCGGCCGTGGCCAACGTATGGGACTCTTTGCCGGCTCGGGTGTCGGGAAAAGTGTTCTATTAGGTATGATGGCGCGTTTTACTCAAGCCGACGTCATTGTCGTGGGGCTTATTGGTGAACGTGGTCGTGAAGTTAAAGACTTCATAGAGAATATCCTAGGTAAAGAAGGATTAGCACGCTCAGTGGTAGTAGCAGCACCTGCTGATGTTTCGCCACTCTTGCGAATGCAAGGTGCTTCTTATGCAACCCGTATTGCCGAAGATTTTCGTGATCGCGGTAAACATGTTTTATTAATTATGGATTCGTTAACTCGCTATAGCATGGCGCAGCGTGAAATTGCCTTAGCCGTTGGTGAACCGCCGGCGACAAAAGGTTATCCCCCTTCTGTATTTGCAAAATTACCCGCACTTGTTGAGCGTGCCGGTAATGGCGTTGATGGTGGTGGCTCCATTACTGCTTTCTATACCGTGTTAACAGAAGGTGACGATCAGCAAGATCCAATCGCTGATTCTGCCCGTGCTATTTTGGATGGCCATATCGTGCTTTCGCGTTCACTGGCGGAATCGGGTCACTACCCTGCTATTGATATTGAAGCGTCCATTAGCCGTGCGATGACCTCACTGATTGATAAAACACATTATCGCCGAGTACAAGTATTTAAGCAGCTATTATCCAGTTATCAGCGCAATCGCGACTTAATTAATGTAGGGGCTTATGCTGCAGGCAGTGATCCTATGCTGGATAAGGCGATTGCCCTTTATCCATCATTAGCAAAATTCTTACAACAAGATATTCAAGAGCAATGTAGCTATCAACATGCTTGTGAACAACTTAATCAACTGATCACACTAGATTCATTCTGAACATAATCAGAAAAAGTAAAGAGGGTTCCAATGCGGGAGCAGTCACCTTTAGTGACACTGAGGGAACTGGCACAGACAGCGGCAGAACAAGCCGCTGTCCAACTAGCCCAAGTCCGCCAGAGTCATCAACAGATGGAACAGCAACTCAATATGTTGATCGGGTATCAGGATGAATACCGTGTTCGTCTCAACCAGACGTTAAATGTGGGAGGCATGTCATCAGCATCATGGCAAAACTATCAACAGTTTCTCAAAACACTTGAATTAACTATCGAGCAACATAAACAGCAACTTCGTCATTGGCAAGCGCAACTCGACCTTGCAACGGAACATTGGCGAGAAAAACAGCAACGACTCAATGCGTTTGAGACATTGGAGCAACGCGCTGAAGATAGCCGTAAGCGACAACTTGATCGTATTGAGCAGAAACAAATGGATGAGTACGCACAGCGTAGTACTTTACGGAGAACAACTTGATGGAGATAACGCTTCTGACCATGGATGTCACTGCAACCTCTCCGGGAACGACATCCGCTACAACAAGTCAACCCGGTGATAATGCGTCGACATTTGCACAACTTCTGAGTACTCAACCTCAGAATACACCCAGTGATAAAAAAAACGCCTCTATTTCAGGCCATTCCTCAAAAGAGAATAAGGCGCACAATCACACTGAAAAAAATAAAGACCAACAAAATGATGACGATATTGATACTATTGTCACTGAATATGCGGCATTAGAGGCGCCAGCAACGAAAAATACCCATCTTGCCCTCTCGTTACCTGATAATGAGCAATTTAGCTCAATTCTTGAAAATAAAACGGCCTCTTCATTAATGTCCGCAGAAGAATTAGCGGCAGAGCTTCCAGTACAACTTGCCGGACTTGCAGGGTTAAAATCTACATCGCTTTCAGCCAACCAAGCTCATCAGCCACATTTATTGGGAACCTCGTTAAAGCATGCTGGGAATGGAAACGAGTTATCTCACCTTATGGCAGAAAATGCCCGTGCTGAACGTGATCTTGTCGATAAATGGCAACAATTCAATACGCAAGCTAATGCAGATGACAAATCATTACTTGCTCAATTACGCCCTGAAACAGCGTCATTAACCCAACTTGCAACACATGAAGCTCGCCATTTAACGAATGGGCATTCAGCAAAGAAAGTTGATAACGCTTCACTGTTATCTTCCGTGGCAGAAAAAGCGGATGGATTGTTAGCCGATGACAAAGCATCAGCCAATACAAAATTAGCCGATAATCTGGCAAACCAAATAATCGGTAATAACCGTATTGCTGAACGCGATCTACACAATAGATTATCGACCTCTTCGGTGTTTGCCTCTTCATCAGTAGCAAATCATGCGCAACCGTCATCAATGATGCAAGCGCAAATGCACTTTCCTTCGATGCCTACCCCGATGTTAAATGCACAAATAGGCACACCGGAATGGCAACAGCAACTCAATCAGCAAATTGTGATGTTTAGTCGTAATGGTTTACAAAAAGCTGAGCTACGTTTACATCCCGAAGAGTTGGGTTCATTACATATTCGCATGAAAATTGAAGATGGACAGGCTCAATTACATCTTGCCTCTCAAAATGGACAAGTGCGTACTGTGTTAGAAAATTCCCTGCATCATTTGCGTCAAGCGCTCTCTGAAAATGGGATACAACTCACACAAAGTCAAGTGTCTAGCGACAGTCATGACGGTTGGCAACAACAAAATATGTCAGATTCCTCTCAATTTAGTGGAAATGGTGCCGATAATCATCAAAGAAGCGAGGGTAATTCTATGCAATTAGCCTCAGAAACGGCACAAAAGATAACCCTTACGCCTCAAGAGTTAGCCTCTGCTCGTGGTGGTGTCGATATTTTTGCCTAATACAAATGTATTGGGAGGACACACTATGTCAATAAACGTAAGAGTTAATGGTTTTTTCCCTATCTGTTTCTGCCATTAAAAAACAGAAATAGCGGGATAATTAAGGTTGATTTAGATGGATATGGAAGTCCACAAAAGTGAACACGTATCCACTACAAAACAGGAATTTAACTGTCCATGTCTAATTACAGCAATGAACGTAAAAGCTATAGCTTAATTCTGATCATCCTATTATTGGTGATCGCCATTATTGCAGCGGCATTCGGTGGATATAGTTGGTGGGCATTGAAGCATGCTAAATCAGGTACTACGGGCACTAGTCAGCAAAAAGTTATACCGGCCCCCGTTTTTATGTCATTAGAGCCTTTTACCATCAATCTGATTGATGAAGAAGAACATTTAGATCGCGTACTCTACATAGGGATCACGTTACGCTTACATGATGAGAATACACGTAAGCGCTTACATGATTATTTACCCGAAGTTCGTAGTCGCTTGCTACTACTTCTTTCTCGTCAACACGCTAATAAAATTGCAACAGATGCGGGGAAACAACAACTCATGACAGAAATAAAAGAAACGCTGAGACCGACTCTTGTACCGGGTGAATCTGAACAGATCCTCTCCGATGTACTGTTTACCACGTTTATTCTGCGATAATCATTATGAGCGATAATATCCTTTCACAGGCAGAGATAGATGCTCTGCTGAATGATGACACATCAGGTGACGACGCCCAAAAAGGCGCGAACAGGGAACCTGCGATAGCGAAGGATCCGAATGAACCGGATATTCAGCCTTATGACCCGAACACGCAACGTCGTGTCGTTCGAGAACGGTTACAGTCGTTAGAAATTATTAACGAACGTTTTGCGCGTCAATTCCGTATGGGGCTGTTTAATATGCTTCGCCGAAGCCCTGATATCACGGTTGGTGGCATAAAAATTCATCCTTATCATGACTTTGCCCGTAACCTACCTGTACCAACTAATCTAAATTTGGTGCATTTAAAACCGTTACGCGGCACAGCGTTATTTACCTTTGAGCCGAATCTGGTTTATATCGCGGTTGATAACCTGTTTGGTGGCGATGGGCGTTTTCCAATTCCCGTTGAAGGACGCGAGTTCACCAATACAGAGCAGCGTATTATCAACAAAATGTTAAAACTGGCACTTGATGCCTATCGTGATGCTTGGGACTCCATCTTCAAAATTCAAGTTGAATATGTTCGTTCTGAGATGCAGGTAAAATTTACCAATATCACCTCATCACCAAATGACATTGTGGTGACGACACCTTTTCAAGTAGAAATTGGCTCTATGGTAGGGGAATTTAGTATCTGTATTCCTTTTGCCATGATTGAACCGCTACGTGAACGGCTAATCAATCCACCAATTGAAAACCTTCGCCAAGAAGATAGCGTTTGGTTAGACAGTTTAGTAAACCAAGTTAAGCACTCAGAGCTTGAGTTGGTTGCTAACTTTACTGACATTCCGCTGCGTTTATCAAAAGTCCTTACCCTGAAAAAAGGGGATGTGCTCCCTATTGATAAACCAGAAAGATTGATTGCACATGTTGATGGTGTGCCGGTATTAACAAGTCAATACGGTACAGTCCATGGGCAATACGCCCTTCGTGTTGAACATTTAATTAACCCTGTTTTAAACGCTCTGGATGAGGAACAAACCAATGAGTGATGAAAATCGCCCAACTGATAATTCACAATCGGCTGAGGATATGTGGGCTGATGCAATGGAACAGCAAACTGGCAAAAGCCAAGATAATAGTTCCGACGTATTCGAACATCTGTTACCTGAAGATGATACGCTTAATCATCTATCTGATATCAATTTGATTATGGATATTCCTGTCAAATTGACAGTAGAGTTAGGGCGTACCAAAATGACGATTAAAAAACTCCTAAGCCTATCACAAGGCTCTGTAGTGTCATTAGATGGGCTTGCGGGTGAACCCCTTGATATTCTTATCAATGGCTACTTAATCGCCCAAGGAGAAGTCGTGGTCGTTTCTGATAAATATGGTATTCGCATTACCGATATCATCACCCCTTCAGAACGTATGCGCCGTCTGAGTCGTTGATCTATGGAACAGATCCCTTCCTTTTCCAGCCAAGGTGCGGTTAATACTGCCGCACCCGCCACAACGCAAACTATCCAAACACCGGCGCAACCTTTACCCGTTGGACAAAGCCTTGTGCAAGTCAGCACCGCGCTTGCGGGTATTATTGTACTGATCATTGTTGCAATGTGGCTTTTCCGCCGTTTTGGCTTTGCTCGCGGTACATTTAAAGCTAATCAAGCACAACTCACGGTTAAAGCGAGCTGTTCATTAGGTACCAAAGAGCGTGTTGTCGTTGTTGAAATCGAGCAGGAATGGCTTGTATTAGGGGTTACGGCATCGCAGATTAATCTGTTACACACCTTACCTATTCCTAATCATGCCTCGCAGGAAGCGCCTATACCACCTTCTTCACCGTTATTTATTCAATTATTACAAAAAACGCTAAAGCGAGATAAAGGCAACTCATAATGCATCAGTGTGTCTCTTATTTTAACGCATTAAAGCGCTGGCCTCTCTTCGCTAGTGTCCTTATTTTGTCACTATTGCCAAGCCATGCGTTTGCTCAATTCCCCAGTGTTATTTCACACCCATTACCGGGAGGTGGCCAAAGCTGGTCATTGCCAGTACAAACACTGATTTTTATCACAGCCCTAGGTTTTATTCCCGCCGTATTACTGATGATGACGAGTTTTACTCGGATTATCATTGTGCTGGGTTTATTGCGTAATGCGTTAGGGACACCTTCAGCTCCCCCTAATCAAGTGGTACTGGGTCTTGCGCTATTTATGACATTTTTTATTATGGCACCGGTGTTTGATAAAATTTATCAAGATGCTTATCTCCCTTTTAGTGAAGATAAAATCACTTTTGAACAAGCACTCGATAATGGCTCACAACCACTGCGCCAGTTTATGATGCAACAAACGCGCGAAACCGATCTTGCACTTTTTGCTCGTCTTGCTGATGCCCCCGCATTTGAAACACGCGATAGCGTACCTATGCGAATTTTAGTACCTGCTTATATTACCAGTGAGCTAAAAACTGCTTTTCAAATTGGTTTTATGATTTTTATCCCTTTTCTCATCATAGACTTAGTAGTTGCCAGCGTCTTGATGGCACTCGGTATGATGATGGTGCCACCCGCCACCGTTTCACTGCCTTTTAAACTCATGTTATTTGTATTAGTCGATGGCTGGCAGTTAATACTTGGCTCATTGGCTCAAAGCTTTTTTAACTAGCAAAGAGGTTCTTTATGACGCCTGAATCTGTTTTAGCATTAGGAACGGAAGCGATGAAAATTGCCTTATCCCTTGCTGGACCTCTATTATTGTCTGCACTGGTTACCGGTTTAGTAATAAGCATGCTGCAAGCAGCAACACAAATAAACGAAATGACACTGTCGTTTATTCCTAAGATCCTTGCTGTATTAGCGGCTATTTTAGTCGCAGGTCCGTGGATGCTCAGTTTGTTATTAGACTATATGCATAACTTATTTACGGGCATTCCAGGAATGATTGGCTAATAACAATGATAACCTTGACCAGTGAAATACTTAATGGCTACATCAGTGATTTTTTCTGGCCATTTGTGCGTATTTTGGCACTCTTTAGTACCGCGCCTTTGTTTAGTGAAAAACAGACACCTAAAAAATTTCGTATTGGACTCGCCTTTTTAACCACGGCGTTAATTGCACCGGGGCTACCGCAAAGTCAAGTACCTCTCTTTTCTATCATGGCTTTTTGGGTACTGATCCAACAAATTTTAATTGGCACAATTTTAGGGTTATCTATGCAGTTAGCTTTTGCTTCTGTACGTCATGCAGGAGAAGTGATTGGTTTACAGATGGGGCTGTCATTTGCGACTTTCGTCGATCCCTCAGGTGGCCCGAATATGCCTATTCTTGCTCGTATCTTTAACATGTTAACCATGTTGCTTTTTATGGTGTTTGATGGGCATTTATGGCTGTTATCGGTATTAGCAGATACTTTCTATGTTGTTCCTATTGGAAATCAGACCTTTAATTCATTGGGTATCCTTACTTTAGTACAAAGTGGTGGCACTATATTTATTAACGGGATGATGTTAGCCATGCCATTAATTACTCTACTATTAGTACTCAACCTTTCATTAGGTATTTTAAACCGTATGACACCACAGCTTTCTGTTTTTGTGGTCGGTTTCCCTCTTACCCTCACGATCGGTATGTTGGCGTTATCACTGATTATGCCGGCATTACCTGTGTTTACTGAGCGTGTCTTTAGCGATACATTCAATCGTATTACCTTAATATTGCAGCAATTAGTTTCTTGAAAAACCTGATGATTGAGATTGTGTTATCTATTTTTCCATTGGCTAATTAAATTAAATCTGCTTTTTGTCACTTGTTTTGTTTATTCCACAATTAATATATCATTTGCTATAAACCAGTGATGAATAAAGTCAGCTAGATAACTTAATATTCGTGCTAAAGGATCAGCACGGGCACTTACTGCTACTGCGACTAAAGTCATGCATAAACCTTGTACTGACTTCATTCGTTACAGATAAAAAAATCCCCTGATAAATATCAAGGGATAATCGCTTATTTTATAGAATAAGATGCTATTTACTATTACGACTAAATTAACGATACATCTTAAACATCGACATCTCTTTCATGTCATTAAAGACTTTATAAGATGCCTGTAATACCGACTCTTCTTGATAATAATCTGAAATTGCTTGTGTCCAATCTAAGTCACGTAACTCACTTAAGCGTTTAGCATTTCTTAATGAGGTATCGGCACCTAAACTATCCAAATTTTCAAGTTCTTGAAGCTGTAAACCTAATTTAGCTTCCACACTAGAAATATTATTTAATGTGGCGCGATTAACACGGTTAGCCGTATTAATCTTATCTAATGCAGCATCACGATCAGCTTGTGGTTTTCCAACTAGAGGTTCACGTAGTGCACTGATGGCTTCATCTAAGGCATTAAAAATATCTGGCTCTGTGCCTTTTCCTCCCGATGATTGTAACGTTTCTATCCCTGTAAAGTTGGATACCATTTCAATATTGCTATCAACTTTTTGAGTAATTTGCTTGTCTCCACCTTGGTAGGTGATTTTACCCGTTTTGTCAGCAACAAAAGGTGGTTTATCTGTTTGGAAACCAGCAAAAACATAACGTCCAACACCATCTTTCGTATTGCCAATCCCCACTAACTGATCTTTTAAACCACTTAATTGTTCCGCGAGAGAGGCACGATCTTCATCACTTAATGCGCCATCATTACCGGCAGCCACTAATGTTTCTTGAATTTTTGTGGTGATATTGACCATTTGGCTTGAAAGGCTCATTTGCAATGACATGCTGTTTTTAGCAAATCCACGTGCTGTCGCATATTGCTGATTACGCGCTTCAGATTGCTTAACCATTACCGCTTGTGAGGCCGCCATCGGATCATCAGAAGGTTTTTCAACACGTCGACCACTGGAAATTTTATTCCCTTCTGTCATCCATCTACTTTGCGAGCTAGTAATATTATCCACTCGCTGAGTGTAAATTTGATTTGAACTTAAACGCACGATTTATTCCTTAATCAAAGAGGGTTTATAAGACCTGCATAATCGCATCAAACATGGTATTTGCAGTTTGAATAACTTTTGCATTTGCCATGTAATACTCTTGGATACGATACATTTCGCCGTATTCTTCATCCAAGTTGACCCCTGAAACCGATTGTTGCTGTGTTAAAATACTGCTGGTGATCGCATTTTGCGCATCATAATCAACTTGCGCAGTATTCACTTTATTACCCACCATACTTATTAGTGAGCCATAACCACCAGCAATTGTTGCTTTACCATCGATAAGTTTTTCATCGGGTAATTCGAACAATTTTTTCATGTTCTCATTATCACTAGGTCCAGAGTCTTTTGTACCCGCGGCAGCTATTTTGCTTGGATCGCTGATTGCAACACTCATTCCTGCAATCACGTTGCCTACAGATTGAACAACGATAGAATCGCCCTCTTGTGCAGCTCCATTGACTTTGATGCTCATTCCTTCGAATTCTAATTCACCCGTTGTTGCATTAGGTGTTGCTGTAAATTTACGATTCCCCGGCTCTACAGTGACATTCCATTTACCACCTTCATACTTAACCGTATAATCCGCAGCTTTAACTTCTCTTGTGTCAGTGTATTTGACATCGAAAGTCGCATCACCTTTGTTCTTACCATTAGGCATGGTATGTGCCCCACCTAGGTTGAAGAACTTATCACCTTTATCGCCGTTTAAATCAAAACCTTGCTCATGTTGTTTATTAAATTGATCGCCCAACACTAAAGCTAATTGGTTTAATTGATTTCGGCTGGCATCTAATACTTCATTACGGCTACGGTAAGCGCCACCTAATTCACCGCCATTAATACGTTTAGCATCAACTTCACGGACTTCATCAATACCGTTGCTATAACCAACAACAAGGCGTTCACTGTTTTTACTGGAAGGAATAGCAGAGACTTCATAAGAGCGCGTCCCCGCAACAAGAGGAAGACCATTGGCAAAGCTGACATTAACAAACCCGCCATCTTGTTGGGTCACTTGTACATCAACTAGCGTATTTAGCTCTTGAATTAAGCGGTCGCGTTGGTCGAGCAGATCATTAGGCTCGGCACCATTAAAACCTTGTGAGCGGCTAATTTCTTGATTTAATTTAGCTATCTGCTTGGAATATTCATTAATATTCTTAGTGGTATTAGTGACTTGGCTATTAATGTCTTTTTCGAGATCGCGTAATGATTGATCCGCTTTGTTAAACATATTCACCATTGCTTCCGCTTTACCCAGTATGGTGGTACGAGCTGGGTTATCTTCCGCATTGTTCGTTACATTAGGTAAGCTGGTAAAGAAGTCATCAATTGCACTGGAAACATCATTGCCTTTATCCGCTAATAAATTATTTATTTGCGAGATATTTTTGTTATAGCTATTTAAAGCACTCTGTTTTGTTACCGCACGATTCATTTGCCCCGCAAGGAACTCATTATATTCGCGATGAACACGACTCACATTAACACCATTTCCAATATAACCATTACTGGTCATCGTGCCACCGTTTTCATTAAATACGGTCATTTGACGGTTATACCAATTTACTTTTTGGTTAGCGATATTATTACTAATTGTGCTCATCGCAGCTTGTGCTGCATTAAGCCCGCTCATCGCTGTATTAATTAAATTGTTGGACATTTGTCTATCCTTTTACGTTTAGTCATCTCCTGTATGTTCGGAGCATAACTAGGCAATTGATATGGATGCTCTGCTATTTGTTATCGGTTATTCCCCTCTAAACTTGAGGGGAGAATAGTTAAAAGAGTTCACTTAAATCATGCGTATAAGTTTTCGCAACTTGCTCACCCTGTCCCTTTAATTGCCCTATAATAGAAACAAGTTTTTTGGCATACCCCGGATCGGTTGCATAACCGGCTTCTTGAATATGATAAGCAGCCTGTTCTGGTGTTTTGGCTTGCGGTACTTTGGCATAGCGCGGGCTTTCCGTAAGCAATCTTAGATAATCTTGGATAGCCTCCACATAAGAGCCGTAGACACGGAAATTATCACGCATCTTGATTGATTTACCGTCAATCACTTCCGTTGTCATAATATTAGTGACAGGCCCTTTCCAATAACGCCCCGCTTTAATACCAAACAGGTTGTAGCTCGGTTTTCCATCACCCGTTAAAATTTCTCGTTTACCCCAGCCAGATTCTAGTGCCGCTTGTGCTACAACTAAAAGATGATGAATACCTGTACCTTGTGTCGCTTGTTTAGCAGGCCCTAACAATTTAGCGGCAAAAGAAGCGCTACTTTCAGACAATCCTTTTAACTTGCCTACCGTACTTTCAACTGCATTTTGTAACGGTTGCATCGCACGATAGAGCTGGCCTAATGCTTGTGTTGGCATTGATTGAAAAATATCACTGCTGTCTAATGGCATCGGCGTTTTACCGGCCAGTTCGCTCGGTTCCATCGTTACTTTAGCTGACAGTTGTTTTTCAATCATGTCAGCAAACCCCAAGCCTTTTTTGGATAAATCTTGAGCAATTTGCTGATCATAAAGAGAGGTGTACATTTTAGTGCTTTCTGAATTGAACATACTCTCTTGTGGAATAGCTTCACGCATACTTTTTAACATCATTTGCACAAAAACCCCCTCAAGTTGCTGCGCCACTTGGCGCAGTCCTTGCTGATCGGCATTTTGTCCAACCTGATATTTAAGTTTATTCAATGCGTTACTATCATATGCCGGCGTTGAAATATTCGGCATTGAAGAAAGCAGAGATAACTCTTTCATCAGATAATCTCCAATCTCGCCCGTAAACAACCCGCACTTTCCATCGCTTGTAATATCGACATGAGATCTGTTGGGGTCGCACCTAGCGCATTGAGTGAACGGATCACTTCATTGAGGCTAGCACTGGCGTTGACTTTTTGTAATGAACCACCCTTTTCATTGACATTAACACTCGTATTACGTGACACAACTGTACTACCACCTGCAAAGGGGGTATTCGGTTGACTCACATTCACTTGGCTATCTACCGTAACAGATAAGTTGCCTTGTGCGATGGCACAGCTACCTAATACCACATCACGGTTCATTACAACGGAACCTGTTCTTGCATTGATAATCACTTTAGCATCAGCAATAACTCGTTTTACCTCAAGGTTTTGCACATCAGCTAAGAAACGAACTTGTTCACTTTTACCAAGAGGCACACGTAATTGCACCGTACGGGCATCAAGAGGAAGAGCCGTTCCTACCCCTCGTAGTTTATTAATCGCATCAGCAATACTTTGTGCTAGCGTGAAGTTTTCTTCGTTAAGCTGTAAGTTTAATAATCCCGTTTGACCACACTGAGAAGGTAACTCACGCTCAATAATGGCACCGTTACTAATACGTCCACCCGCTAATTGATTGACTTTTACGCTGCTGCCCCCCGCAGAAGCACCAGAGCCACCGACAATAATATTCCCTTGGGCTACCGCATAAACCTGACTATCTACCCCTTTAAGTGGGGTCATCAGTAACGTACCACCTCGTAAACTTTTGGCATTACCTAATGAAGAAACAACCACATCGATAGATTGCCCAGTACGACCAAAAGGAGGTAGTTTTGCTGTCACCATCACTGCCGCGACGTTTTTTAACTGCATATTGGTGCCCGCAGGTACGGTGATCCCCAATTGTGAGAGCATGTTATTTAGACTTTGCGTGGTAAAAGGTGTTTGCATGGTTTGGTCACCCGTACCATCGAGGCCGACAACCAAACCATAACCAATCAGCGCATTTTCTCTTACCCCTTCAACCGAAGTAAGATCTCTGATCCGTTCGGCATGGGCAGAAAAGCCGACACATGTCATCACGATAAAGAAAAGGCTAATCGCTAATTTTTTCATCTAGATCCTACTCGTTAAAAAGGTGATACATTTAAGAAGAAACGTTGTAGCCATCCCATGGATTGCGCTTCATTAATATAACCGTCTCCGATATATTCAATACGCGCATCAGCAACTTGGGTTGAATTGACCGTGTTTGAGCCACTGATAGTGCGCGGATTCACAACGCCTGAAAATCGAATAAATTCAGTACCTTGGTTTATCGCAATTTGTTTTTCACCCACAACGTGTAGATTGCCATTTGCCAATAACTGATCAACCGTTACCGTAATGGTGCCTTTAAAGGTGTTATTTGCATTAGCACCACCTTTACCACCGAACTCACTGTTTCCTTCCATGCCCATATCAGTACGGCTATTCCCTAATAATCCTTCTAAGAACCTTGGTGTGATAGAAGCAAGGAAACCGGCTTTACCATTGCGACTGGCATTCGCCGACGAGTTTTTACTGGCACTGACATTTTCTTGCAAGGTGATAGTCAATGTATCGCCAATATTTCGCGGTCGCCTATCTTCAAATAATGGCTGATAACCAAAATAAACCGGCTGAGTAGCCTGAAAAATAGAGCCATTAGGTGCTGGTGTGGTAGGCGCAGTAGGTATTGCCGTGGTGTGTCCTTCAACCAATGGTTTTTTCGGTATCTGAGCGCACCCTGCTAGTGTCAGTACCAACAGGGCGGTACCTAAACGTTGATGACGACGCCATCTGACACTAAGCTTGCTTGCCCCAGAATTGTCAGTAATGACCTTTGTATCCATCTTCGATACTCTTTTAGTAATACGCCTGACAGAAATTCTGTCAGGCTAATGAATCAACGAAATTAGAGTTGCGTGAGTTTCTGTAACATCTGATCAGAAGTTGAAATCGCTTTACTATTAATTTCATAAGCACGCTGAGTCTGGATCATATTGACCAATTCTTCCGCGACATTAACGTTAGAGGTTTCAACATATCCCTGATATAACAAGCCCGCACCGTTAATACCCAGCGCATTCTCAGTGGGTGCTCCGGAGCTGGCTGTTTCTAAGTACAGATTTTCCCCAACACTTTCTAACCCGCTATCATTAATAAATGTGGTGAGGGTTAATTGTCCTACTTGTTGAGGTGCAGGCGATCCTTCAATCTCCACACTGACAATACCATCACGACCTACCATCACCTTTTTAGCGGTTTCTGGCAAAATAATCGCTGGGACGATTTGAAAGCCACTGGAGGTCACTAATTGCCCATTTTGGTCCATTTGAAAAGAGCCATCACGAGTATAAGCATCCGTACCATCAGGTAATTGAACATGGAAAAAACCTTGCCCTTTGATAGCAACATCACGCGTACCATTAGTTTGGGCTAAATTACCTTGGCTATGTAAACGTTCTGTCGCCACTGGGCGAACACCAGTACCAATTTGTAAACCAGAAGGCGCATTCGTCTGCTCGGATGTCATCGCTCCCGGTTGACGAATAGTTTGATAGAGTAAATCCTCAAAAACCGCACGCTGGCGTTTAAAACCATTTGTGCTGACGTTTGCGAGGTTGTTGGAAATCACATCCATGTTAGTTTGTTGTGCATCCAACCCTGTTTTAGCAATCCATAAAGAACGGATCATGGTTTTCCCCTTACACTATTTAACTCATTGATAGCAATTGGTTAGCGCGCTGCGCATTATCATCTGCACTGTGGATTACCTTCATTTGCATTTCGAAACGGCGGGCATTGGCAATCATATCGACCATAGCTTCAGCAGGATTGACGTTGCTACCTTCTAATACACCAGCAAGGACTTTGACGTTATCGTCCGCAGGTAACGTTTCACCCACTCGTGCTGTACCTTGAGGTGATAGGTGAAATAGACCATCATCGCCTCGTACCAAATCATTTTGTTCTGGCTTCACCATTTTTAGGCGACCAATTTGCCCTAGCATTTTTGGTGGATCGGTAGGGACATGAGCTGTGACAATGCCGTTATTAGCAATGCTAATTTCCGCTTGTGGTGGCACTTCAATTGCGCCATTATCGCCCATCAAAAGACGCCCTTGTACCATCAACATGCCATCAGCGTTACGCTCAATATTGCCGTTTCGGGTATACGCTTGCGTACCATCTTCAAGTTGAACAGCCAAATAGCCATTATCACTTAAAGCAACGTCCATCGGTCTGCCGGTGTAATTCATCGTTCCCTGACGCTGATCACTACCGGGCGTTGACGCGACGGTAAGTGTACGCGTCGGTAAGGTTTCGCCATTGATAGGTACGGCTCGCATCGCACTAAGTTGCGCTTTAAACCCTGGTGTTGATGCATTTGCTAAATTGTTCGCCACGACAGCTTGGTTTTCCATTGAGTGTCTGGCACCGCCCATCGCGGTATAAATCACATGATCCATAACAGATGATTTCCTGCGTTATTAGCGCATGCTAACTAGTGTTTGCAGGATCTGATCCTGAGTTTTGATAGTCTGCGCATTAGATTGATAGTTACGTTGAGCAACAATCATGTTAACTAACTCTTGGCTCATATCTACGTTAGAGGCTTCTAAGGCATTGTTGGTTAATTTACCGAATACGCCAGAGCCTGCCACACCAACAATGGGTGAGCCTGAACCATTGGTTTCAGACCACATATTGTCACCTTGTGAACTTAAGCCACCAGGATTGGCAAAGTTAGCTAATGCGATTTGACCAACCACTTGGCTTTGTTGGTTTGAGTAGGTCGCCATAATGGAACCATCTGGCTCAATACGGAAATTGGTAAATTCCCCTGCTTGATAACCATTTTGCGCGAGTTTAGAGACACTTGATTCAGCGACTTTTTGCTGCGTACTACCACTAAAGTTCATTTCCATATCCATGGGTTGTGAACCTTTATAAGCAACGGTAGTAAAGTTTTTCAGCTTAGGTGCTGTTTCATCTAGTACCCCGTTATCCTTATAAACTAATTTACCCAGATCTTGTGCTGGCTCACCTGTTGTGGTGTCTTGAGCATAAACACTCCATTCGTTATCTTTGGTTTTAACAAAGAATAAGTTCAGGTTATGTTCATTACCTAAGCTATCGTAGGTTGTCACGTTAGTACTAAAGTTATAAGAATCGTTATCTTTGGGATCAAATTTATGTGTTGTTTGATCGATAGCCTCTTCAGCTGAATTCAAGTTAACCGTCATATCCATTTTATCGGTTGCACTTGCATTCATCATATCGGTAGGAATAATGATAGGCGTTGGTGTTGCCCCTTTTTGTACTACATTTTTACCGTCTACGTTTTGTACTGGATAACCTGTAATACGCATGCCTTGCATATTAGTGAGATAGCCGTTTTTATCTTTGCCAAATTCACCATTACGTGAATAGAAAACGCCACCGTTACTATCTTCAATACGGAAGAAACCACCACCAGAAATCGCCACATCGGTTGGGCGGTTAGTAGTCGTGATACTACCATCTTTAAAGTTTTGGCTAATGCCTGATACTTTTACACCAAGCCCTGCACCAGAGCCGGCAAAAACATCGGCAAAAGAGACTGTTGCCCCCTTAAAACCGTAGGTTGCAGAGTTTGAGATATTATTACCAATAGTATCTAAATTAGCGGCTGCTGCATTTAAACCACTGACTGCTTGAGAAAAGGACATGCGCCCTCCATTATTGAATTAATGTTGATTAAAAAACTTTACGAATTTCGTCCAATGAAACGATGACACCGAGGCCAACATCAAGATGAGGTTTTCCCTCTTTCATAGAAACGGAATTGACTATCGCACTTTTAAGTGTTTTTACTGGAACTTGAGCATCATTAAATGTGGCATTTACTGTAAATTGATATTTTCCAGTAGGAACTTTATTACCATCATCATCAGTGCAATCCCAAAAGAAGTGATAAACATCCGGCAGAATTTTTGAATTCATTTCGATCGTGCGAACTTTAGCCCCACTACTATCAGTAATATTGACTGTAAGCGTATCTATTGGACTAAAGGATTCAAAACCAAAAGCGCTGGAGAAGATATTTTCATTATCTGTCGCATCAGTAGATGCACGTAACTTACCTAATTTAGTATCAGGTGTTGTATCTTTATCTGTATCTTTATCTGTATCAGATCCAGCGTTTTCACCATTATTAATCTTATCAACGCTGATTTCATTACCGGCAATCATCACCATATGATTAACCAATGAGGTCGCACGTAATGCCTGACTTTGGTCAATTTGCCCAACAATGGTATTGACTGTTTTATTTAGCGTCTCTATCCCTTCAACCGTAGAAATCTGTGCTAACTGTGACGTTAACTCATTATTCTGCATTGGATTGGTGGGATCTTGGTTTTGCATCTGCGTGATAAGCAACGTCAGGAAATTACCTTTAATATCATCACTCCCCCCTTTTTTAGTGTGGTAGGATGAAGGCGCTTCCCCGATAATGGTATTATCAGTAGGTTCATTCATTGAGGCAGAAATACCCACAATTTATTCTCCCTATTGACCTATCATTAACGTTTTTTGCATCAGCGATTTCGCTGTATTCATCACTTCAACGTTAGCCTGATAACTTCTTGACGCCGAAATGGTGTTGATCATTTCACCGACTACATCGACATTAGGCTTACGCACATAGCCTTTTTCATCTGCAAATGGATTTCCTGGCTGATATTCCATACGAAAGGGTGTCGGATCATCCACTACTTGCGTAACATGAACACCACCAATATCTTGACCCGCTGGCGCATTCACTTGGAAAACCACTTGTTTTGCACGGTAAGGTTCACCATCAGGCCCCACAACGCTATCTACGTTGGCCATATTACTTGCACTGACGTTTAAACGTTGTGATTGTGCTGAAAGTGCAGAACCTGAAATATCGAAAATACTAAATAAAGACATACTCTTTATCCTTGTTGCAATACAGCCATCATGCTTTTAACTTGAGAGTTAATAAATGTCACATCTGCCTGATATTTAACGCTATTATCGGCAAAATTACTCCGTTCCATATCCATATCGACCGTGTTACCATCCATCGATGTTTGATGAGGAACCCGATAAAGCAAATCAGCCTCTAAGCGATAACCCGGCTTAATAGGAATATGGCGTTCTGATGTCATTGTCAGTTGCAATCCATGACTACCAGTACGCCCGTTTTCCATGGTTTTTTTCAACTCAGCCGCGAAATCAATATCCCGAGCTTGGAAGCCTGGCGTATCAGCATTAGCAATATTTGCCGCCAAAATTTCTTGGCGTTTATTACGTAGTGAAAGCGCTTCTTGTTGAAAATGAAACGTATTTTCTAATTTATCGAGCATCTTCTATCCTTGGTGGCTAAACCACTCACCTCAGCTGATAAAACAATTTCAGTTAACAGAATAAACGCTCAAAAAAAAGATGATTGGAGGAATAGGGGTAAATTGAATTGCTATTTATGCGTTTAAGGTATGTGAAGAGGATGTACACTATTTTGGCTAAATAAGTTTAACCACACCATTAGCATAAACTTTATAAGGTGATACAAACTATGTCTGTTAGAACGTTTATCGGTGTTATTTCTTTTTTCTTTATAGTAAATAGCGGTATAGCCAATCCCCTACCCGAAGCGCTACAGCAATTTTTCCAAACGCGCCACCACAAAGACGATAAAGTCACCGTAACCGTTTTAACCCCAGAGGATAAATGGCCACATTGCCAACAACAAGAAATCCTACAGCATGCAGGCTCTCGCAATTGGGGACGTCTTTCTATCCCCATTCAGTGCGATAATCAACGTCGTTTTATACAAGTAGATGTGAGTGTTTATGGACAATATTTAGTCGCTAAAAAAGAGATTAATCGTGATGATGTAATAACAAAATCTTCGATTAAGATCATAAAAGGAGATTTAGAAAAGCTACCTTATGACGTGTTAAGAGATGCTGTTTTTATTAAAAATGCCATTGCTATGCGCCATATTGCGACCGAAAAACCAATAACATCAACTATGGTTCGTCGCCCTTGGGCCATTTTAGCGGGGCAGACTGTAACGGTTTTTGCACAAGGTGATCACTTTCAAATCCGTTATGAAGGAAAAGCGATTAACAATGCCGTTGCCAATGAAAGTATTCGTATACGGGTCAAATCAGGGCAAATTATTACTGGTGAAGCGCTGGAAAATGGCTCTGTACGTATCCCCTTGTAATACATTAAAGATAACAATTAAAGGTAACGATAAGCAGAATAAGCCTATATTAAATGACTTGTTAACCGTTTTAATGATAGCAAGGCAAGGTAAACTCTCTTGCACTATAAGTTGAATAAAAACGCTGCTTGTAGACTAGTGCTAATGAGTACGCTACAGCTTGAAGTACGACGAGAAAATACTCTAAATAATTCAAGTTATAACTAGGCGGCAAGCGAATGAGTTGCTAGGAGCATACATAAGTATGTGACTAGTGCGAATGAGTGATGCCAACAACGCTACAGCTTGAAGTATGACGAGAAAATACTCTAAATAATTCAAGTTGTAGCTAGGCGGCAAGCGAATGAGTTGCTAGGAGC